>DATMYS010000215.1:0-17472 GCA_035560835.1 Methanosarcina sp. | reverse complement strand
CATATATAAATCTGAATCAAATTAATAGTATGGGAGTAAAGAAACTTTTCTTTTGGCTTACACTGGGATTTATTGTGGGAATACTGCTTTCTTCAATCTGGATCCCCCAGAGTACGGAAGCTATGGCTCAGGAATACAAGCCCGGGAACAACACAGGTGGGATTAACTCAAGCCCTGGCATTGAGACAGTAATCAAGCCTCCGGAAGCAGTACAAAATCTGACCTCCGGGACTGCAGGAAATCTAACTTCAGAAAAGGTTGAGGGTTCGGGAAATCTTGATATTACAATTTATGAGCAGGGAATTGCCCTTGTTAAAGAAAGGCGAGAGTTCGAGCTGCAGAAAGGAATCAATCAGGTTGAGTACACAATTATTCCTTCCGGGATCGACCCGACTTCTGTTATCATCGAGGATCCTGAAAATAAGGATACTGCTTTACTGCAGCAAAACTACGAATACGACCTTCTGAACAGTTCAAGCTTATTTGAGAAATACCTTGGCAGGGAAGTTAATGTAACTGACAGGAACGGTGAGACACACATTGGTATACTGTTAAGCTATACAGGAAATAGTGTTGTCCTTGAGACCGCAGCAAAAAAAGTTGTGATACTTGAGGCTTTTTCAAAAATCGAGCTTGCGGATTCGTCAGGGCTTTCGATAAAGCCTGCGCTAATCTGGCAGATCTATTCTCCTGTGTCCGGAACTCGTGAGCTTCTAATCTCTTACCTGACAGGCGATATAAACTGGGAAGCGGTTTATGTCCTGATGAGTAATGCGGAGAATACCGAAGCCGACCTTCGGGGCTGGGTAAACATTGACAACAGAGCAGGAATGACTTTTGAAAACGCAGGCGTGAAACTCATTTCAGGCCAGATAAAACGCGTTTCTCAGCCCGTGACTCCGCGTACTGAAGAAAAAGCTGTGGCTAATGAAGCGGTCTCGCAGACGCCTTTTGTTGAAGAACCTCTTTTTGAGTATCATCTTTATACTCTTGAAAACCCGGCAACCCTGGAAAATAACCAGGCAAAGCAGATCTCTTTGCTGTCTGCCGACTCCGTCCCTATAGAGAAAAAGCTCATCTACGACAGTTCTATGAACGAGAAAGTCCTGACTTATCTTACTCTTAATAACTCAAACGAAAGCGGGCTTGGGATGCCTTTACCAGCAGGAATTATAAGAGTTTATAGTGCTGATTCTTCAGGAGGACTTCAGTTCCTTGGGGAAGACCGGATAAAACATACTCCAGAAGCCAGGGAATTAAGAGTGACTGTCGGCTCGGCTTTTGATCTTACTGCCAGGCGAAATGAAACCGACTACCAGCGCATAAGTGATAATGTTGAGAGGGTCACCTATCAGATCGAACTTAATAACAGGAAGACTCAGGCTCAGGAGGTCACTGTTGTGGAGCACCTGTTCGGACAATGGGAAATTCTGGATAGCTCGGACAGCTATGAAAAAATTGATGCTTCTACGATCGAATTCAAAGTAATAGCGCCTGAAAAAGGCACGAAGTCTATCTCTTACACTGTAGAACGACGTTTTTGAGGATTCTTCTTCAAAGGTTATATCTATTAAAAGGAGGCAAAAGAAGGTGAAATAAGGTAAAGAATAGTGCAATAGAGTAAAAAATGGTGCAATCGGGAAAAGGAAGGTAAAATAGAATGAAAGAAGGTAAAATAGAATGAAAAAAGGTAAAATATGGCAAAAGAAGATGCCATTGATGAGATCTTATCTGCAAGGTGATGTTTACTAGGAGACTAAATTTGCAGAAACGCGGGCGGAAAAGACGTCTAAATTGACGGCCGCCGGCAGATTCCTCAAAAATTTATATTGAGGTTGAAAGATATTATGAAATAATGAAGTGAAAAGAAGTTTGCAAGACCGGGTACAGAGAGTTTCTGTAGCCTGTCTCTTTTTTCTCGGTTATCCCTCGAGTACAATTTCGATATTGATATCCTTGGGGACCTGTATTCTCATGAGCTGGCGAAGCGCTCTTTCATCAGCTGCAATGTCAATGAGACGCTTGTGTACACGCATCTCCCAGTGATCCCAGGTTGCAGTTCCGTCTCCGCTCGGACTTTTTCTTGTGGGAACTACAAGCTTCTTAGTGGGAAGCGGAACAGGCCCTGAAATATTAACTCCTGTCCTTTCCGCAATAGATTTTACCTGGTTGCAGACTCCGTCCAGATCTTTGGGACTGATGCCTGACAATCTTATTCTAGCTTTCTGCATACCTTTTTTCTCCTTAAAAAATGAAAAAGGAGAGTGTTATCTCTGCTTAACACTCATGCACATACCGGCAGCGATGGTCATACCCATATCACGGATAGCAAACCTGCCGAGCTGTGGAATTTCCTTTACTGGCTCGATAACCATCGGCTTTGTCGGTTTGATGGTAACGATTGCCGCATCTCCCGCTTTGAGGAAAGTCGGGTTCTCTTCCTTTACCTGTCCAGTCTTCGGGTCCAGCTTCTTGTCAAGAGAAATCAGCTGGCATGCTGTCTGGGAGGTGTGGGCATGGAATACAGGGGTGTATCCGGCAGTGATTGCAGAGGGGTGCTGCAGAACGACAATCTGTCCTACGAACTCGTCAGCAACCTTTGGCGGATTGTCAACAGGACCACAAACGTCTCCTCTGCGGACATCGGCCTTGCCGATTCCACGGACGTTCCAGCCAATGTTGTCTCCTGGGAGAGCCTGTGGAATTTCTTCGTGGTGCATCTCAATGGATTTAACTTCACCGGATGCTCCGCCTGGCATGAAGACGACTTTGTCACCCTTTTTCATGATACCGGTTTCGACTCTACCTACAGGGACAGTTCCGATACCTGAGATGGTGTATGCATCTTCCACAGGAACCCTGAGCGGAAGATTGGATGGTTTTGATGGTTCTTTGAGGTTGTTGAGGGAGTCCATGATAGATGGGCCCTTGTACCAGGGTGTCTTGTCACTGAGTTTGACGATATTATCGCCGTAGAATGCAGAGGTCGGAATG
Organism: Methanosarcina sp.; assembly: GCA_035560835.1. Classification (GTDB taxonomy): domain Archaea; phylum Halobacteriota; class Methanosarcinia; order Methanosarcinales; family Methanosarcinaceae; genus Methanosarcina. Next base: position 14,478 of record DATMYS010000215.1, on the reverse strand, counting down.
AAGGGAATGTCGCTTGGCTTGTACCCGATCATCTTAAGAATACCAGAGACCTGCTCGACGACTTCCTTATACCTGGCTTCGCTGTATTCTACTGCATCCATCTTGTTGATTGCGACAATAAGCTGGTTGATACCAAGGGTTCTGGAAAGGAAAATGTGTTCCTTGGTCTGGGCCATTACGCCGTCAGGGGCTGCAACAACAAGGACAGCAGCATCAGCCTGGGAAGCGCCTGTGATCATGTTCTTTACAAAGTCACGGTGGCCTGGGCAGTCTACGACTGTGAAGTAGAACTTTTCTGTGTCGAATCTCTTGTGAGCGATGTCAATTGTGATGCCTCTTTCACGCTCTTCCTTAAGAGAGTCCATAACCCATGCGAAGGCGAAGGATTCCTTACCCTTCTGTTTTGCTTCTTCTCTAAACTTCTCGATGATATGTGGAGCTACAGCCCCGGCATCGAACATTAAGCGTCCTACAAATGTCGATTTTCCATGGTCAATGTGACCAATCACTGCTAAATTCAGGTGTGGTTTATCTGATGCCATATTCTAATTCTCCTGTAATTCGATGAGTTTCATTCGTATATCAAATATTTACTATATTAAGATTCGGGCGGATCTCAATATTGATTCACTCTTTTCTATATTCTTTTGTCCGATCAATATTGTCAGTTTTCCCTTTCCGGACTCCTTCTTGAACCGCCACTCTTTAAATTTCCAGTGGTCTGGACTGCTTTTCCCAATATAGGCATACCCTATCTTAAAGCTTTCCGATCGGCTGTATCCCCGAACCGATAGGGATTCTCTTCCCTTCCAGATCGGTCCGGGTGCTCTTATCTACCCTGTCTGAGGATAGGTATATCCATATAAATATTAAGGAAAAGCGGAAAATTCCGCTTACATTGAAAGGAAGTCAGAAGCTTTGGGCAGTTCTTTCTTCAGGCCCTTCCTTTCTCTTATCTGGCCCACAATTTCGTTCTGGATACTGGTTGGCACAGTGTCAAAGCCTCCGAATTCGGTGCTCCACATGGCACGTCCTTCAGTTGCAGACCTAATTTCACCAGCAAATCCGAACATCTCAGCTACAGGCACTCTAGCCTCGATAATTGCCAGGTCTCCTTCCGTACTCATGTTAAGAATAATTCCACGGCGGCCCTGTAGTTCCTTTGTTGCACCACCCATTAAAAGCTGGGGCACCTGGACAAAGACCTTCTGATAAGGTTCAAGCAGGGTATCATCTGCCATAAGCATGCCTGCCTGAATGGCCTGCCTTGAAGCTGGAATGACCTGGGCCGGACCTCTGTGGATTGCGTCTTCGTGAAGCTTGGCATCTACGAGCACGCATTTCATATTTGCCACAGGTTCCCTTGTAAGCGGGCCTGCACGCATGACTTCCTCAAACCCATCAAGCACGAGTTCCATTGTCTCATTGAGGTACTGGATACCTTTGGTCATATCAATGAAGACATTGGAATTGAAGATGCCGGCAATGCCTTTTGCTTCTTCTTTTTCCATCCCGAGCTCAATAAGCTTCTGCCTGCGTTCAAGCTCAGGCAGATTCATGCTGATATCGCCGGCTTTAATAGCACTGACAATTTCAAGGTCAAGGGGTTCCACAAAGATATAGAATCTGTTGTGTCTGTTTGGAGACTTTCCTTCTGTAGGTTCAATCTTTTTCCTAATGGTTTCCCTGTAGACGACAATTGGCTTGCTCGTGGTGATTTCCACGTTCTTGTCTCTTTGAATCCTGTGGGCGATAACCTCAAGGTGAAGTTCTCCCATGCCTGCCATAAGATGTTCCCCGGTTTCCTCATCAAGAGTGATCTGAAGGGTCGGGTCTTCCTTTGCAACTTGTCTGAGCACCTCAATCAGTTTGGGCAGGTCTTTGGTGTGCTTGGCTTCCACAGCTACAGTCACCACAGGCTCGCTTACGTGCCTTATGCTTTCGAAAGGCGTCATCCCGTCAAGGGTTGTTACAGTCGATCCCACGATTGCATCTTTCAGACCGGTAACTGCGGCAATGTTCCCTGCAGGAATCTTGTCCACTTCAAGCCTTTCAGGGCCCATGAAGATACCTACCTGCTGGACTCTGCTCTTCTTTGCAGTGCCTGAGGTGTAGACTTCCATACCACGGGTAAGAGAACCGCTGAATAACCTTCCTGTTGCAACTTCACCTGCGTGGGGATCAACGGAAATGTCAGTTACCATGAATGCGAGATCTCCATCTGCATTTGCATGGACCATGGACTTTCCGATTTCGGTATTTTCGTCCCCATGCCAGATTGCTTTTACCCTGCCTTTCTGGGCTTCAAGTGGGTCTGGCAGGAAGTGAATAACCATGTCAAGAACAGCTTCGTGAAGTGGACATTTTTCTGCAAGAGTTTTCATGTCTCCGGCTTTGCAGTAATCGTATACGTCATTAAAAGAGACCCCGGTTTTCTTCATCATGGGCACACTGATTGCCCAGTTGTAAAGGGCTGACCCGAAAGCAACAGTTCCGGCTGCAGCATCAACTCTCCAGCCTGCCTTGTATTTTTCAGGGTTCATGTTCTTGATGAGCTTGTTCACGTGATCAATGACTTTTCCAAGACGGACCTGCATTTCCTGGGAATCGACCTGAAGCTCATTGATTAGCCTGTCGACCTTGTTAACGAAAAGTACGGGTCTAACATGTTCTCTAAGTGCCTGCCTCAGAACGGTCTCGGTCTGGGGCATTGTACCTTCGACTGCGTCCACGACAACAACAGCCCCGTCCACAGCCCTCATGGCACGAGTGACGTCCCCACCGAAGTCAACGTGTCCGGGGGTATCGATCAGGTTAATCAGGTAGTCTTCATTATCAAAAGTGTGAACCATGGAAACGTTGGAGGCGTCGATAGTGATACCTCTTGCCTGTTCCTCTTCGTCGGAGTCCATGAATAACTGTCTGCCTGCAAGTTCCTTCGAAATCATGCCGGCACCGGCTAACAGGTTGTCCGATAATGTAGTTTTTCCGTGGTCAATGTGCGCAACGATCCCGATATTTCTGATCTTTACCGGTTCATTCATGAGCGTCGTTACGCGCTCGACCATTTTCTTCCTTCTTCCCATGCTAATACCTTTTAAACAAATATAATCTAGTTATATAATTATTTTTTATATCGAGGCAACCCGCACAAGCGATTAACGTGCTGCCTTTGCTACTCTTTCCTTTGCATCTTTCCTGTTGATAGCGAAGGACTTCGTGTCACGGTTTGCAGCGCCTATAAGTTCGGTTGCCAGACATTCTGCAACAGAACGCTTGGACTTGAAGGCTGCGTTTTTAGTTCCCATGCTGATGTAGCGCAGAGCTGTGTCCACACGTCTCTGAGGAGCAGTGTCTACTGCTTTTGGAACTGAGATTCCGCCGTATTTGAGCCTGACGACTTCTTCCCTGGGGCCTGCGTTAGCGATAGCATCCACAAGCACCTGGATAGGGTTTTGCTTGGTTTTCTTGTTCACGATGTCGAAAGCTTCTTCAACTGCGCGAAGGGTTGTCTGCTTCTTTCCGCTGTTAATCTCTGTCCTCATCAGGTTATTTGCCAGACGTTCTACAATAGAAATCTCGGATTTGTTAAACTGTTGCCTGGCGTGCTTTCCGCTGCTGTGAGGAACAATAACAGGAGTAAGACTGACATAGCGCTTAATTCCTAGGTCTCGGACTTCAACTTCAGTCGGGTCCCATTTGTCGAATATTTTCAAGAAAATCATCTCCTGGGTTTTTCCAATCTGCCGATGACCAGCTGATGCAGGGACACGTTGTTTACGGCAATTACTTTGAAGCGTACACCCGGAATATCACCCATAGCACCACCCATGCGGCCTCCGATCTTTTCCACGGTCACTTCATCGTGTTCATCAATGAAGTTTACTGCTCCGTCTCCAGGACAGAAAGCAGTTACCTGACGCCCGTTTTTGATGAGCTGGACTCTTACGCATTTGCGGATAGCTGAGTTTGGTTGCTTTGCTTCAACTCCTACCTTTTCTAACACAATACCCCGACCCTGCGGTGCGCCACCTAGCGGATCGGCTTTCACGTTCAGCCCAAGAACTCGCCTGCCGTAGTATGAGTCTTTCCAGCGGGCATTCTTCCTGGTTTGTGTGAGAATATTAGCTGCATATTTTCCTTTAGCCATTGTTAATTTCTCCAAGTTAAAAATTGATCTCAGTTTTCTAGAGGCATACTGGATGCCAGATTGTCCTTCAACGCCGGATTAATGGATCAGTGTAAATTAAAAGTTAAATTACTGCAGGATCACATCTTCTATATTATGATGGCGACGGGCAAGCATCTTGACTTTTTCTATATTTTTTCCATTGCGGCCTATGGCAAGCCCCTTCTCTTTATTGGGTACCTCTACATAAGCTAATCGCTTGCCATTTTTGTTTATAATATTTACAGAACTCACGGACACAGGTCCGAAGGCGTTCTTCAGGAAGGTGACAGGTTCATCTGAATATTCCACAAGTTCTATGGGTTTGTCCAGAGCCTTTTTAACACGGTTTATATTTTCCCCATTTCTGCCTATAGCAAGTCCCATATCACCCTGTTTTACGACATAAACAAGCCTCTCCTCTTCAGGGATACAGTCGAGGATTTTAGCTCGTGTCATATTTTCAAATAACGCAATGTACTGGATGCTTTCTGCAGTAAGTCTTATTTCACCCAAGACGTTGCCAACTCCTTCTATTAAACTGTAGCTGCCAGGATATCGGATTCTCCTACATCGAGGATTGCCATGGCTGCAATCGTAAAGGGCTTACCGCATACGGGCCCGAGTTCTACACTTGTGCCTTCGAATTCCAGGACAGGGACATTTGTTGCCTGAACTTTCTGTTTAATTTCTTCGGGGCAGTTTGATGCCAGGACCACCATTTTTGCAGAGCCGTCTGCAGCTGCATCCACGGTCCGGTTGGCTCCAATTATTACTTTTCCTGTTTTCACAGCCTTGATAAGAGATTTATCAACATTGATCTTCATTTTCATCAACTCTGTCTCAAATGAGCTCGTCTACTCTATCTCTTTCCTAATAAAGATTTTCCAAGCTCGGTGAATATATGGTACTCTAAATACCTGATGCCTTATATTTATTTTCTGGTTATGAGCCTCGCAGACTTGAGTTTCTGCATCAGGATTTTCCGAGTTTCATAGGTAACGTATACCTGATCTGAACTGGTCTTTTATCAGGCTACGAATTTAAATAATTATAGGTTGAGTTTCAGATTTTTTGCCCTGAAACCTTCACTCTTCTGCTGCTTCTGCCGCTTCTACTGCTTCTTCAATTTCATCTCGTCTTCGGCTTATAAGGTGAACGTCTCCGGTACCCATACGGATAGGCTGGCCAACGATAATATTTTCCGTGACCCCCTGGAGCTGATCCACATCCCCGCGCATCCCTGCATCCAGCAGGTGATTTACCGTTACTTCGAAAGCTGCACGAGCAAAGACACTTGCCTTTTCACCTGAAATACCGTGCCTTCCGATCTGTTTTACTTCCCCATCACAGGTCATGAGATCGGCCACAAGCATGATATGCCTGATGTCCACAGTAAGCCCCTGTTCGCGCAGGGTGTCTGTCGCTTCCTTAATAATTGCATTTCTTGCAGCCTCGACGCCCAACACTTCATAAATTTCGTTGATATTATTTGTGCTTGTCCTTGTCTTGTCCACGCCTTCGAACTGAAGCACATCACGCAGGGCCGAACCTTCAGTATAGAGGGTATATTCTTCCCCCTCCTTGCGGACCACTACACGCTTGATCCCTTCTATCCCTTTCAGGGTGACATTGTGGATGCTTTTTGCAAGCTGGAGAAGCTCCCTGTAAGAAGGCTCTCCAGGGGCAATGATAATCTGGTTATCTATATCCGGAGAAATGGTGACCATCACATTCAGTTCTTCGTTGAACCTTTCTTTTACCTGATCTATAGTAATATTCCTGCCTTCCATCGCCTTCTCGTGGAGGTCAATTATCAATTTCATCTGGGAAAGATCAGTGGTCACGTCAGCAATGTGGTCGATTTTCGTTGCTTCAATTTCCCAGGCAAGAGCTCTTGTCTTCTCCCTGTCGTAAGCATAATCTTCAGGATTCTCTTTAGAAAGAGCAATCGTCATCATAGGAGTGCTCGGAATTTTTCGAGCATCCACAATTTCGATAAGACGGGGCAGACCAAGCGTAACGTTAATCTCAGCCACACCAGCGTAGTGGAAGGTACGCATTGTCATCTGGGTACCCGGCTCCCCTATGGACTGGGCTGCAATCACACCGGCAGCATCACAGGGCTCAATGCATGAGATATGATACTCTTCCATTACCTTTTCTATAATCTCTTCCATTTCCTTCTTGCTTACTCCGGCTTTGATGACATCCTCCTTGAGAGCATTAAGGGTATTCGAAGGGAGAGGCAGATCTTTTATCATGCTATCGATTGTACTTTCACTAATACTCATCAGGCCACCTCCCTGTTTGCTACGGAACGGACAATTCTATGGATTGTATCGGGTTTGCTGAAATCACTTTTTGTGGGGTTAATCCCATCTTCTCCAAATTTGAACTGCACGAGCACACCTCTGGTATCCCTGACTGTAAGGTCATACTGGACTTCCAGGTCCTGGAGAGCATTGACAAGCCTTCTCTGCAGGTACCCTGATTGTGATGTCCTGACTGCAGTGTCCACAAGACCTTCCCTACCACCGATTGCATGGAAGAAATATTCAGTCGGGTTAAGCCCGCTCTTGTAGCTTGCCTTCACGAACCCATGGGCATCTGACCCCAGATCTCCTTTTTCGAAATGGGGCAATGTCCTGCCTGCGTATCCTCTGCGGATACGTTCACCACGCACGGCCTGCTGGCCAACACAAGCTGCCATCTGAGTAAGGTTCAGGATGGAACCTCTGGCCCCTGAGCGGGCCATGATAACTGCCGAGTTTTCAAGCCCCATATGGCTGTCTGCTATGTTACCTGTCTCGTCCCTGGCCTTTCCGAGCTTTTGCATGATGCTCATTTCGATTGTCTCATCAAGAGTTCTTCCAGGAAGAGGTTCAAGCTCCTTATTCTGATAAGACTTGATGAGGTTCTGCACAGCATATTCAGCTTTGCCGAGGACTTCATTGATCTGGATTCTGGCTTCTTTCGGAATATCTTCATCAGCTATTCCGAAACTCAGACCTGTACGCATGATAGCCCGAACTGCAAGCATGGTCATATTGTCTATAAAGCGAGCTCCTTCTTGAGGGCCTATTTCCTTGATAATACGGTCCTGAATCTTTCCTTTGAATGCTCCGATTGCCGCCTCATCTATCGTACCTTTAATGAGTTCTCCATCCCGAATTACCACATAGGCATCGTTAAGACACTCCTCTTTCTTGCAGGTATCACAGTGCGAGCAGACCTGGGCTGAAAACTGTGTATTCAGGTTTTTGGGCAGGATCTGGCTGAAGATTTGTTTTCCTGTCCAGTAGGGTTTTCCGTCGGGATCGTGCCCTGCTGGGGAAGGCAACTCTCGGATATCGCTCTTCCGGAGCATATCGTAAGCGTCATTGGCGTAGATGTGATTTTCAAAGCGTGTCAGCAGGAAAAGCCCTGAAATGTGGTCATGGATCCCGCCTATAATAGGACCGCCGAAACGCGGGGAAAGAATATTTTCCTGAACCTGCATCAGGATCTTTGCCTCAGCCCTGGACTCTTCGGTCTGAAGGGCGTGCATGTTCATCTCGTCCCCATCAAAGTCAGCGTTATATGGAGGGCATACAGCAGGATTCAGCCTGAAGGTTTTGTTCGGAAGTACCTTCACAGAATGGGCCATAATACTCATTTTGTGTAGAGACGGCTGCCTGTTAAAGAGTACAATATCTCCATCCTTTAACTGGCGTTCAACTGTCCATCCGAACTCCAGCTTTTCGGCAAGGTCGTCTTTGTTTACATTGGTGACTTTTATACGCCTGCCGTCAGGACGCAGTACGTAATTTGCTCCGGGGTGTATATCTTCCCCATTGCGCACGTAAATCTTTAGCTGCTCTATATTCCTTGGTGTTACCACTGAGGGCATTGTCAGGATCCTTGCAATGGGCATAGGAACCCCTACTTCATTAATGCTCAGGTTTGGATCTGGAGAGATTACTGTACGGGCCGAGAAATTAACACGTTTACCCGACAGGCTTCCTCTGAAACGTCCTTCCTTACCCTTCAAACGCTGGGAGAGGGTCTTTAAGGGCCTGCCTGATCTGTGCCTTGCAGGAGGTATCCCTGAAACAGAATTGTCAAAGAAGGTTGTAACGTGGTACTGAAGGAGTTCCCAGAGATCCTCAATAATGAGCTGAGGAGCGCCAGCTTCCCTGTTTTCCTGGAAGCGCTGGTTAATCCTGATAATATCCACGAGCTTGTGAGTCAGGTCGTCTTCACTGCGCTGCCCGGATTCAAGGGTAATTGAAGGACGAACTGTAACGGGGGGTACGGGCAGGACCGTAAGGATCATCCATTCAGGCCTGGCGTTCTTCGGGTCCATTCCGATGACTTTTATATCTTCATCAGGAATATTCTCGAAGCGGTCTCTTATCTCGGTAGGGGTCAATTTCTCCCCGTTTTCGAGATACTCGCTGGGCTTTTCAAATTTAATTTCCAGTTGTTCCTCATTGCAGTAGGGACAGGTCTTTACTTTGCTTGCTTCCTTATAAGCCTCGTTAATCAGGTCATCGGGCATGTGTCCGATTTCCTCAATGCCTGTAAGCTGGTCCAGAAAATGCTGTTTCTGAGAAGGGTCAAGCAGGATCCTGCTGCATTTTCTGCAAGTTGCCCTGAGGAGTTTTCGAATTACTTTATTGAAACCAACGTGAACTACCGGAGCGACAAGTTCAATGTGTCCGAAGTGTCCTGGGCACTCACCTGCTCTCCCTGAACAGGTCTTGCAGCGAAGCCCGGGGTCAATAACCCCGAGTCTCGTGTCCATAAGCCCCATATCAATCGGAAATCCGTCATCATCGTAAGTGTCGGCTGTGATGATCGGAGTTGAACTCATTTTACGGATCTCTTTTGGAGACAGTAAGCCGAATTTAATAGAAGCAATTCTTTTCGGAATAGGAGGTACATTTGCCATATCTGCCTCACCTCATACTGCATCTTCAAGTTTAAGCCTGGGGGCGACTCCCAGGGATTTGATCTCATCCAGTAGCAGCTTGAATGCATAGCTCATTTCCACAGGATATATGTCCGTGTCAGCCCCGCAGGTTGAGCAGAAAGCGACATTCCGTTGTTTGTCATACGTTGCAATCATTCCGCAGTGGGAACATACAAGTTCCACAACCTTGTCCGACTCGTCGAGCAGCCTCTCTTTTAGCGACATGGCAGCTCCGTGCCCTACCAGCACATCACGCTCCATTTCTCCGAATCTGAGACCACCTTCTCTGGCTCGGCCTTCGGTTGGCTGGCGGGTAAGCACCTGTACAGGTCCGCGAGACCGCGCATGCATCTTCGAAGTAACCATGTGGTGCAGTTTCTGGTAGAGGATAACCCCAACAAAGACATCTGCAGGAATCATCTTGCCGGTTGCTCCGTCGTAGAAAATTTCTTTTCCGGTATGGGCAAACCCGTGCTTTTTCAAGGCATCTCTGAGATCATCTTCCTTTTCTCCGGAGAAGGCTGTTGCATTAACTCGTCTGCCTTCCATGGAACCTACTTTTCCGCCAATCATTTCCAGGACGTGCCCTACAGTCATACGGGAAGGAATTGCATGTGGATTGATCATAAGATCTGGAGTCAGGCCGGATTCCGTAAATGGCATATCTGCAATCGGGACTTTCAGGCCGATAACTCCTTTCTGCCCATGTCTGGAGGCGAATTTATCTCCAATATCAGGAATCCTTTCGTCCCTTACCTTTACTTTGGCAAGCCGGGTTCCATTAATAGATTCGGTCAGGATTACCGTATCAACAATTCCGGTTTCATTTGACCGCATTGTGACCGAGCTTTCTCTCCTCTGCTCGACTGCAATCCCGAAGTCCGACGGTTCTTCAAGGAACCTTGGGGGACTGGTCTTTCCGATAAGCACGTCATTGGGGCCAACCGGAGTTTCGGGATTTACAAGTCCGTCCGTATCCAGGTTCGCATAGGCTTCTGCACTGCGCGCTCCGCGATATTCGGAGTCAGGAATTTCGAACTTATCTTCCTGTCCACCCGGATACCTTCGTTCTTCTCCTTCGAAGGTCCTTAGGAAATGACTTCTCCCGAGGCCTCTGTCAATTGAGCCTTTATTGAAAATCAGAGCATCTTCAATGTTATACCCTTCATAGGACAGGATTGCGACCACGAAGTTCTGGCCTGCAGGTCTATCGTCAAAACCTATTGCTCCCGAGGTCCTGGTTCTGGTCATTGCCCTCTGAGGGTAGTGAAGAACATGGGCGCGGGTATCAGGTCTGAGCTTCTGGTTTGCTGTTGCAACTCCGATACACTGCTTGATCATGGCTGCACCCATGGTGTTACGCGGAGAGGCATTATGTTCAGGATAGGGAACCATTCCCGTAGAGATCCCGAGAATAAGTTCAGGATCGATCTCCATGTGAGTATTCCTTGGACCAATGTCAGCCTCGTAGAGTGCGATGTAGGCATTTTCCTCTTCTTCAGCATCGAGATACTCTATACAGCCTTCTTTTACCAGGTCGTCAAAATTGATTTCCTTGTTCTTAATTTTCTCTACGTGCTCTGGAGTTACCTTGAGATTTCCGTTCTCCACAACCAAAAGGGGCCTTCTTGCTCTGCCCATATCGGAGTTTATAATTACTTCCCTGGTATTGCTGTTAAGAGCGACATTGACCTGTCTGGATATGAATCCCTGCCGCCTCATCTTTCGGAGCTCGTCTACAAGCTCCGTAGGGCTATCATGGGTCCCGACAAGCTCCCCATTTATGAATACTTTTGCTTTAGTCATCTGGCATCGACCCCTTAGTCACCGAACGTTGATCCGGCATCGTCCATATCTGAATAATCGTAAAAATCATCATCTTTGTATTTGGTTTCGGGTTCCGGAGTTTCTTCATATTCTTCAACGATTTCTTCTCCGAACTCATCGAATAAGGTTTCTTTTATTTTGGCCGGGAGTTCAGGTACCTTTACAACCACGCGCTCGACGTTCAGGTCGTGGAGGATTTTCTTTATCCCGTCGGTATCTTCTATACCTGTTGAGAGTTCAACCATCTCGGCAAAGTTTTTCACCAGGCCACAGTTCGGGCCTTCAGGAGTTTCCGAAGGGCAGAGCCTTCCCCACTGGGTTGCATGCAGATCTCGGGCCTCAAAGTGAGGCTGGGCGCGGGAAAGGGGCGAAATTACACGGCGCAGATGGGAAAGCGTGGATATGTAGTCGTTTCTATCAAGAAGCTGAGACACACCTGTTCTTCCGCCAACCCAGTTTCCAGTTGCCAGCGGGTGCTGCAGGCGGTCAGTCAACACATCGGCCCTGACTATTGTTGCGACATTCAACTCCCTGTTTCTCATGTTTGCGCGTTCAAGCTGGTATTTAATGTCTCTTGCAAGCCTGTTGAAAGATACCCTGAAGAGGTCTTCCATCAGGTCTCCTGCCAGTTTCAGCCTTTTGTTTGCATAGTGGTCTTTATCGTCTTCCGAACGCTTGCCAAGGGCCAGCTCAAAACAGGACTCAGCCATTCTTGCCAGGAAGTGAGCTTTGGAGAGCCGGTCTCTCATGTCGTTTCCAAGATGTGGGAACAGGTACCTGTCAATAACATAGTTTGCTCTTTTTATCTGGTATTCCTTGGCCTGGCCTGCAGCGACCCGAGCCCCGATTTTCTCGATTGCTTCTTCCTGGGTTTCGACCTCGGCTTCTTCGAGGTTTTCCAGCATGAATTTGATAATTTCGGGATCACTTGAAACTGCATTTACAATGTCTTCGTCAGTTACAATCCCAAGAGCTCTCATCAGGGTAATGAAGAATACTCTGCCTGAAATCGAAGGGAAAGAAACCTCGAGCAAGGATTTTCGTCCTCTTTCTACGATTACAAGAGCCCTGTATCCGCGTTTCTGTGAGAAAACCTTTGCAACCTCGATACTATCGCCATATCTCTCTCCATACTCTACAAGAATTTTGTTAGGAGCGAGGTCCTCAAGGGTCATAACCACCCTTTCCGTACCGCCGATAATGAAATATCCCCCGGGATCGAGGGGATCTTCTCCATAGCGGACTTTTTCGGTTTCGCTAAGCCCTGGAAGGTTACAGATTTTGGATTTGACCATGACAGGAAGCTGTCCTATTTTTGCTTCCATTACTTCGGACTCAACTCCTTCTTTTACCACGCTCATTTCGAGGTAGAGGGGACCTGAGTACGAGAGGTTCCTGAGCCTTGCCTCGTTGGGATAAAGTTTTTCGATTGCCCCGTCGGCTTCCTTTACCACAGGATGTTCTACCCGGATCTTGCCAAGTTTGAGGTAGGTATCCTCGATGTCGGTTTCGATTATTCTCTGTTCATCTATGATTTTTTGCAGCCCGTAATCTATAAACTTGTTAAATGAGTCTATATGGTGCTGCACTATCTTGTCCCGTGTAAAATAAGCCTGCGACAGTATACTTGTTTCTAACGCGATGATAGCACCCTCTTTGCTTTATTATAATGAAAATCAAGAAATTCTGATCCTTGGATCGGTGTGCAACTGTTGAATTTTGCCGTATGATGGTGCATGGAATTCAAAAAGACATTCCGTGAAGAAAATTTGATCATGCAAGCGGTTTACTCCCCTCCGCTTACTCGATCACAAGTCTGTAGTACTCTGCCTCCCCTGCAGTTTGACTTTTTCTTGTGATTTTCACTACATCTCCGACAACAGCTCCTATTTCTTTACTAACAGGATCCTGCACTTTGATTTTCGGAAGTTGCTCCTTTTCAATAGAATACTTGCTTAAAACAGACTTTAACTCGCCTTCAGGCATGATTTCATGTTTAGGGACCGACTCATGGTCGAGCAGGCTGAATTTTGTCAAATCCTTTCCTCCAAAAATAAAGTATTCAAAAAATTTGTCAGGTCTAATTTTTCCCGAGGATGGCCTTTCCGCCGGGTATAATTAAGAATATGGCGGGCCCGTAGGGATTTGAACCCTAGGCCGACTGGTTAAAAGCCAGTCGCTCTGCCTGACTGAGCTACGGGCCCAGTTGCGTTTCTTATTTCGCTTTACTTTTACACCTGGAGATTTTTTCATGCCACCCTGCTGCCCCGCTGCCTCAGGAAGCACCTCTTACACCAGTGCAACCCTCTAATTCCAGCTATTCTATAAATAGTTTATGGTGAGATTGGATTTTCATTCTGGATTTCTACAGATTTCCGCTAAATTTATTTCTCACGTGCAGGATTTTAACCGAATTTTTCCCGATTTTGCCGGAAAAATATATGTACGAGAATTTTCAACTCTTTAAAAGTAAGGCCAAGGATTCAATTTATTTCTCTTATTTACGGGTAACTTGAGACTTTTGCCCCGATTCTTAATAATGTCTCGATTTCCCGGCAGTCACCCTCCAAAAATAAAGTATCAATTAATCAACGTCAAATCCAAATTTCTAAGTTTAAACATTTTTTTAAAAACGTAAGTATATCTGAAACTCCAATGCTCATATCTTCTATAACAAGAATAAGAGCAATAAGAATAAGAGCAATAAGAATAAGAGCAAATCAAATTGAGGATGGGTTTTGGATAAATCCATCCTTCGAGGCAACTCTTAAACTCTTTCCTTAAATGCTGATCTTTGCACCGAGCAATTCAACAAAGGCTCTTAACCAGGCCGGGTGATTGGGCCATGCCTGAGCTGTTACCAGGTTTTTGTCTATAATTACCGACTCGGACTGCCAATCAGCACCGGCTAACCTGCATTCCGGAGCACATGCCGGGTATGATGTTACCCTGTAGCCATCAAGGACTTTAGCCGCCGCCAAAAGCTGCAGGCCATGGCAAATGACTGCTACAGGCTTGCCAGCCGCGAAGAAATCTCTTACGAGTTTAATAGTCTCATCATACATACGGATGTATTCAGGAGCTCTGCCGCCAGGAACTACCAGGCCTGCATAATCATCCGCGTTTACTTCAGCGACGGATACATCTACCGGGATACGATGTCCGGGAAGCTCAATATATGTATCGAGCGTGGTGAAATCGTGTACGACCAATTGCAGCATATCCCCGGTTTTTTTATTGGGTGCTGCTATATCCACCTGGTAGCCAAGCATCTGAAGCGACTGTTGGGGTACCTTAACTTCATAGTCCTCGGCGCAATCACCTGTTAAGATCAGGATTTTTTTGGACATGTATTTTCCTCCCTGTATTTTAAGCAATTTCCAGTTTCTAATTCTATTTATTCAGGATAACCGATTCAGTTCAAAATCCAGTTACGTAAGTAGCTGTAAAACATCATTTGCCTAACCTGTGATTTATATTAGGTAACAATGTTACGAAACAAACACACTAATGATAAATGTTAACC
>DATMYS010000214.1:0-4163 GCA_035560835.1 Methanosarcina sp. | reverse complement strand
AGATAATATTGATCTAGTAAACACAATCTGAGATACAAACTCTGATAAACCTAATGACTTATTTCAATAGGCTTGAAATTCTATTAATTGTTCTGTTAACTTGCTCATAACTTTGGGGGTATTTGATTGAACGGAAGCAATGTTATCGATATTGAAGATATGACATGGGAAGACGTGGTAGAAAGCTCTAAAAAGCCGGTTATTGTAATGTTCTACAGCCCTACCTGCCCCTATTGCAAAGCTATGGAACCTTATTTTAGGAACTATGCGAAGGACTTCAAGAACTCAGCAGTTTTTGCCCGCATAAACATTGAAACAAGTCCATGGACTGCTGAAAGGTACGGAGTTCAGGGCACACCCACGTTTAAGTTCTTCTGTCATGGAAGGCCTGTATGGGAGCAGGTAGGCCAGATTTATCCTTCCATACTGAAAACTGCAGTTGAAGATATGATTAATTACGGAGAAGATTGCATAAGAAAAAGCACTCCAATTGGTCAGGATATCACAGGATACGCTTAAATCAACCTAATTGAGGTATGAGGACTTTTCAACCTTTTGCAGCCCGGAAGATATTTTTTAACATTTTGCAGCTAGCAGATATTTTAAACCTTTTGAGCCCTCAAGTGAGGGTTCTCAAGCTTCTTCATTTTCCAAAAACGATTTTTCAGGGATTTTTCTCGTATAGCTCCTTATTTACGAGTCCATACTCATCAAAGGCTGTCTTGAAGCTTGTGATAATGCTTAGGGTTGTACTCAGGAGAGTGGAGACATAGATTGCTACCATAATTGTAATCTGATACTTAATGGCAACCAGAGGGCTTGCTCCCCCAAGGATTTGTCCTGTCATCATTCCGGGCAAAGCGACAATCCCAATAGAATAGATGTTTGCAAGAGTGGGTTTTATTGCAGTCTTCAGACTTTTTCGCAGGTATGGAAGAATTGCCTCATACATGCCTGCTCCAATGGATAAGCTGTAAAGATAGCGATTTTCGTTTCGCTTGATATCGTTATAAAAGTCACCTATCCCTACCACATTTCCTCGAAGCGCATTCCCGAGCAACATACCCGCTATAGGGATCAGATAGCGCGCGTCAAGAAGATTGTCCAGATTTATCACGAGTTTATTAATGTATAAAAGAACAGCCAGATTTGAAAAAGCAATGGCTGAAATGATAGGCACAAAGAGTTTTTTTACATTAAGATCAGCACTTTTTATTGCCGTATAGGATGCAAAAAAGATCATTACTCCAACCCAGGCTAGGTTCAAAAGCCAGTTGTTCAGGTCAAAAATAAAGTTCAAAAAAAATCCTGCAAAAAAAAGCTGGATTGACATCCTGAAGACAGCTTCCAGAGTGCTTTTTTCGAGTTCAAGCCTAATTTTCTGGCTTATGAAAATCGGAATTACAAGTAGGAAAAAACAGAAAATTAACGAGGTGTAGCTTATATCATAAATCGGCATTTTTCAGTCTTCTTGGGTTTTGTTTTTCGTTTATTGTTTTGCTTACAATTTTATTTATCATTTTTTTGAGGACTGGTTCTTTAAGTTTTCCGAGTTTGGGTTTCAAGATCTATTATTTCCATCCAGTCGCGTTCCCATTCCCTATCATGGGAGATAATCAGAAGGGTCCAATCTTCTCGGGCAAGGAAATAATCTGCAACCTTCTTTTTTAATTTCGCGTCAAGAGCGGAAGTGACTTCATCAAGCAAGTATATGTCTCTGTTCAGTAGAAGGGCGATAAGGATTCCTATTCGCTGCTTTTCTCCGCCAGAAAGTTCCTGAAAATTTTTCATGAGAATATCGTATTCCAGTTCCAGCTCCCGCATAAAAGCCTGCAGTTTTTCGTAGTCCAGTTTTTCTTTGTTTGCCCTGTAAGAAAAGATTTCATCTAACAGGTTTTTAACCTTTCCTTCCCCAAGGTCAGTATCCTGTATTACATAAGCGATTTCCTTTCGAGCCTCCCAACAGGTCCTGGAATCAATTGCCCGGTTCCGGAAATAGATGGTACCTTCTGAAGGCTTTGTAAAGCCAAGCAGCATTTTTAAAAGGGTGGTTTTTCCTGTTCCGGATTTTCCTCGCAATAGAACTTTTTGGTTTTTCTTTACGGTCAGGTTGAAACCTGAAAGTACCTTTCTGTTCTCAAACGAAATTCCTATGTTTTCGTATTTTATCAGTTCGTTATTTAACGGTTCAGCAGACATGTTATTGACATCTTAACCCTGAGGTATTAATATTACCTGATTGTATTCTAGCCTGATGCTTATTGTTAATCAGATATCAAACACATAATGATTTCCAGAGTGCTTAATGATTTTCAGGCAAGATTGTATTCTAGACCGATGCTCTCGAGTATTGTACGTCACTTTAGATAGGAATGGGTAAAGAGAAAGTTTATCATATACTATGTGTTTTCAGGTAATCCACTATCAGCTCAAAAATAATCTAGAATTGATAGTTTTCAAAGAGATAGTTCTCAAAGATATAATCCTATCATACTTTTCATGAGGGAAATCGAATGGATTGTGATACTCCAAACAAAAAACTTTCGACCCCAATCAAAGCTGCAAAGATCAATCCCGACATGAGTGTTGACGATCTTGTCAGGGAATACAGAGGCTGTGCCTTTGGAGCAGGCAGGCTGGCTGAGGCCGTAGATATCTATTATGAGATGCTGGCTTCCGAAAAAACTACGAAATTTTTCGGGCTTGCAGGTGCCATGACTCCTGCGGGCATGAGAAATATTGTTGCGGATTTGATTCGCGACGGCTATATCGATGTTCTTGTGACAACCGGAGCCAATATGGTGCACGACACTGTCGAGGCCCTGGGCCTTCACCATTATAAGGGCACGGACTGTGCAAACGATATCCAGCTACGGAATGAATGCATTGACAGGATTTACGATGTTTATCTTCCTGACCAGCACTTTACAGACCTTGAAGAATTTCTGCAGAGCGTCTATGCCGGACTTCCACAGGAAAAAATCTCGATCCGGCAGGTGCTTACCGAGATCGGTAAAAACCTTGACGACGATTCCTCTATCCTGAAAACCGCAGCAGAGATGGAAGTGCCTGTGTACTGCCCTGCCCTTCAGGACTCGGTAATAGGGCTTCAGGCCTGGCTATATAAGGAAGGAAACCCTCTGCATGTGGATGCCTTTGGGGATATGCACGAATTTATGGAAATCTGTTATGCAGCTGAGAGTGCAGGCGCCCTGTTGCTTGGCGGAGGGGTTCCCAAAAATTATATTCTTCAGTCCATGCTTGTGACTCCCAAATCCTTTGACTATGCAATCCAGTTAACAATGGATCATCCTGAGACTGGCGGCCTGAGCGGGGCAACCCTTGACGAAGCCCAGTCCTGGGGAAAGGTAGGAGAAAACGCAAAATCCGTAACCGTGTATGCTGATGCAACTATTACTCTCCCACTTATGGTTGCGGCTGTGCGTACACGCCTTTCAAAGAGGTGATTTTATGGAAAGGAAAAGCTGTATGATCCTTGCCCTGGATGTTACTGACAGGGAAGAAGCGCTTAAAATTGCAGAAGACGTTTCGGAATTTGTGGATGCTATTAAAGTAGGCTATCCTCTCGTGCTTGCTACCGGGCTTGGAATTCTCAGTGAGCTTGCCGAATTTGCTCCTATAATAGCAGATTTCAAGGTGGCCGATATTCCCAATACTAACCGCCTTATTTGCGAGCAGGTCTTTGAGGCAGGAGCCGATGCAGTCATTGTCCAGGGCTTTACAGGTCGGGATAGCCTCGATGCCTGCATTGAGGTCGCTTCCAAGTACAGAAAAGATGTGTTCGTAGTAAGTGAAATGAGCCACCCTGGTGGAGCCGAATTCCTCCAGCCTGCTGGAGAAGCGATTGCAAGGATGGCAGCCGAAGCTGGAGCTTTCGGCCTTGTTGCTCCGGCAACCAGACCAGAAAGAGTGAAGACGATCAGAAAAATTATCGGTGACAAACTTACCATAATTTCGCCTGGAGTCGGCGCCCAGGGAGGAAAAGCGTCTGATGTTATTGCCGCTGGGGCCGACTGGGTAATCGTAGGAAGGACCATATATAAAGCAGAATCTCCAAAAGAAGCTGCCTGCCAAATTGCTGCCGAGATCGAGACCGAACTCAAGGGAGAAAACTGAACAATATTTTTAGGACATATTTTATA
>DATMYS010000213.1:0-3545 GCA_035560835.1 Methanosarcina sp. | reverse complement strand
CTGTAGGGAGGAATTTGACATAAACAGAATAAAGCTTTTGTTACTAACTTTTTTAATATTCATACTGGGCTCCAACATCGGAGCAGCGGCTGAGGTTCACCCTGGAGGTTCAATCCAGGCCGCGGTGAACAACGCAAACACTAACGGTGACACGATTATCGTATACCCGGGAACCTATAATGAGAATATTGAGATTACTAGAGCCAATAACCTTGTACTTATGTCAGCATCGGGAAATCCTGATGACACGATAATTGCTTCCAATTCCATCAACAAAAGTGTAATCTCTGCTACAAGCAGAATGAATTTGGTAATTAAAGGACTTACTATCAGCGGAGCCGCGAATGACACTTCGGGAGTCCGCCTGGAAAGCTGCAGAAACTGCATTATTGAGAATAATAAATTTTTAAATGATGCCATGGGAGTATACGTGAGATCTTCCATTAATACTACGGTGCGTAACAATGCAGCTACTAGAACAAGTGAAGCCGAAAAAATAGGTAGAGGAATTAACATTGAGAATTCCGATTCAACCATTGCTTCTTACAATACTATTTCAAATCAAAGGTATGGAATTTATTTTTCCGGATCCACGCGTAGTACCGTTACAGGAAACGCTGTAAGCCAGAGTGCCGACAATGGTATAGTTTTGCAAAGCGGCTCAACTAATAGTGCCCTGGAAAACAATACTGTCAGCTCCAGTGGAAATAAGGGAATCTATCTGAAAGAGTCAGGCAAGAGTAGCGTGAAAGATAATATTGTTTCTTCCAACGGAGGAAATGGGATTGACATCGAGTTGTCTGATGAAACCACAGTTCTGAACAACATAATTTCAGGTAACGCTAAAAATACCAATATCCATGGTTTATTCCTGAACACTTGTAAAGGTAATACCCTGCAAAATAACACAATTTCAAACTGTCAATACGGAGTAGCTATTAGGTACTCCGAAAATAACAAGCTGATAAACAACAATGTATATGACAATGACAGAGGTTTTTACGTATCCTATACATCCAGCGGAAACACGCTTTCAGGCAATAAAGCAAATTCTAACACTAATGGTATTATTGTGGAGCGTGGAGCCAATAATAATGTTCTGGAGAATAATGAAGCAATTTTAAACTCAGTTAGTGGAATTGCGCTGGACAACGCAACCAGTAATAAGATATCTAACAATAATGCATCCTTGAATAACAGAGGTATCTATCTACTCTCATTATCCAGTAAAAATACGCTCTCAGATAATACTGTGAATTCTAACAAAAATGATGGTATTGTTCTTGAGAACTCAAGTGAGAATAACCTTACCAGTAACATTGCAAATTTAAATGTTAGATATGGTATCTATATGGTAAGTTCCAATAACAGTTACATGGTCAGGAACACATTGCAAAGCAATATGAGAGGTATCAGCCTGCTTGGGTCAGTAAAGAATATGATTTCTAATAATACGGCTACTGATAGCACTGAGTCTGGATTGTTCTTCTCGCTTTGCAATAATAATACCGTTTCTAAGAACACAGTTTATAACAACAAAGAAGGTATCTCATTCGACTCTTCTGGAGACAACCAAATCTCAGGCAATAACATTAGTTCGAATGGCAATGGAATTTATATGTGTCCCAGAAGCTATCCAAACAGAGCTTATGATAACTGTTTCGAAAATATCAACAATGCAAACATTAGAAATAACAGAAGCATCTGGTACACTGAAAAAACTTCAGGTAAAAATGTAATGGGTGGACCAAATATTGGAGGTAATTTCTGGGGAACTCCGTCACTTATGGGTTTCTCAGATACTAATGCTGATAAGGACAACGACAGCGATGGTATTATTGATATTCCTTATGTTTCAGACAATGGTAATATCACAGACAACTACCCGTTAATACGTATGGTGCTGCCTGTCGCAAAATTCGATGTCAATCCCACAACGGGTTTTGTCCCTCTCACGGTTCAGTTTACGGATCGTTCACAGGATGCGACTTCGATAAGTTGGGATCTTGGTGACGGAAGTTCGGACAAGACCAATGAAAGCTTTACCTATGTGTACACTAAGCCTGGAAACTATATTGTCACTCTGACAGCAAGCAATAAAAACGGCACGGATGACGAAACTGTGCAAATAATTGCAGAGGAATATAAAGTTAAGCCTGTTGCAGACTTCAGTGCCAATGTAACAAGCGGCTATGCTCCTCTTTCGGTTCTGCTTACCGACCTGTCACAAAACGCAACCTCAAGAATCTGGGATATAGGCAATGACAGAACTGTCGAGTCTACAGATCCAAGCATTGTTTATGTGTTCACAGTTCCGGGAACCTATCCCGTTAACTTAACCGCAATCAATGAAAATGGCACTTCGTCAAAGATTACCTCAATAGCTGTCACAGAAAAAAGCATCTCAGGCGGCGATGATGATGATGACGGAAGCAGCCACAGCAGCGGAGGTAGCGGTGGCGGAGGAGGAGGAGCAGGCGGTTCCCCTGAACCTCAAACTAATGTTCAAGTCAAGGAACTTTCAAAGGCACAGGTTTCAAATGGAAAACCTGTAAAGTTTGATTTCACAAAGAATGCAACTTGTGTTGTGTATGTTAGCTTTGATGCAAAGAAGACCGCAGGTAAGATCACAACAATTGCCGAGCAGCTAAAAGCAAAATCCACTCTGGTTTCAGTACTGGACTCGGGTGAGATATATAAGTACTTCAACCTCTGGGTAGGAAACAGCGGATTTGCAACCGAAAAGAACATTGAAAAACCTGTAATATGCTTCAAGGTTGAAAAGTCCTGGATGCAGAATAAGAAGATAGAACAGAGCTCAATTACTCTAAATAGGTATAACGACAAAAAATGGTCACAGATACCCGTGAAATTATTAAATGAGGATGATAAATACCTGTACTTCACTGCAGAAACGCCAGGGTTCTCGTTCTTTGCAATAACAGGAAAAGCTGTCGAGAAAGAAAAAGTGGTTGAAACAAAGCCTTCAACCGAAACTTCGAAACTTGAGAAGAATACCACATCATCGGAAACGGAAACCGAACAGAAAACCGAACAGGAAACAGGAAAGGATAAAGTCACAAGCATACCAGGATTTGAAGCGCTTTATGTAGTGGCTTGCCTTGTTATGGTATTCCTGCATAGAAGAAAATAAAAGGACAGCTAAAAAAGAGAAATAAAGGTCAAAAAATGAAATAAAGATCAAAAGAGGAATAAAAACCAAAAACAAGAGTTAAAAAATAAAAGTGAAAATAAAAAGAATAGCTAAAGCAAGAATCGGAATATAAAAGCTAAGTATAGGAAAAGACAGAATGAAGGCATTGAACCTTCATTCTTATCTTTTACATTTTCATTTTTACTATTTTCGTAATTTTTCTTTTTTACTCTTCCTTATTTTCTCCATTTTCATTTCAAATCCTCTTCACGCATTAGGTTTATTTTTTATGTAGAAGCAGATAGCCTATCAGATTATATGGAGAGTTGATCCGGTACATAAGAAAAGAAAAAAATTCCTGATTTGTTTGCCTGGGATAGCTATTGTTCAC
>DATMYS010000212.1:0-2724 GCA_035560835.1 Methanosarcina sp. | reverse complement strand
CTTTTTCTCAATGCTTCTCAATGTTTATATAATATGCATGGATGTATGGAAAAAATTAAATGTCAGGACTCAGGCTAATAGACAGGCGTAATTCTTGACATTTGGACTTGCAGCTTTCAGCTTTAGAAGTGAATAAGAATTCACATGTCTAAGAATTGGCATATCTAAGAATTGACATATCTCCATGAGATCCTCCAAGATCCTTTTCTGCTGTGGACACTCGGACTTATTCATTGATGGCTGATTCGCTGATTATTGAATTATAGTTAACTTACTGACTTATGTGATTACTGATCTATTTACTGATTAATCTGTTATCGATTTATTGATTAATCACTGATCGATTTACTAATCGGTTTATTTGTATTCACCTGAAGAGGATGTACTGATCCGATGAGCATGGAAATTAATAATAAGAAAATGTCAGATGATCTTGTACTATCTGACAATGAATCTGAGAATAATGATATTTCAGATAGCAGGGTCTTTGATGATTCTAAACTTGCAAAACTAAATGGCATCAGAAGCCAGGGACTTAACCCATACCCCTATAAATTCGAAAAGAATGGGGATATTTGTGAAATCCTGAAGAAGTTTGATGATTTTGAAAAGAATGAAGGTTTAACTGTCAGAACTGCAGGAAGGCTTTACAATATTCGCAGGCTTGGAAAAATGATATTTGCCGATCTTGGAGACCAGGGGGGCAGAATTCAGGTTACTTTAAGGAAAGGAAATCTTCCTGATGAAGATTTCGAGACTTTTAAAACCCTGGTCGATTCGGGAGATATCATAGGCGTTCAGGGTGAACTTTTCCGGACAAAAAGGGGTGAAAACTCCATCAGTGTGTCCGAATTCTCCTTGCTCTCAAAATCCCTCTGCGCCCTTCCCGAAAAATTCCACGGTTTAAAAGACATTGAAACAAGATACAGGAAAAGGTATCTTGACCTTATAGTCAATGCTGAGAAGCGTGAGATTTTCGTCATGAGAAGCAAACTCATCTCCGAGATCAGGCGATACCTTTCAGACAGGGAATTCCTGGAATTCGAAACTCCAATACTCCAGAATGTGTACGGAGGCGCGAATGCAAGGCCTTTCACTACTTTCCATAACTGTCTCGAGCAGAAACTCTTCCTTAGAATTGCTCCTGAACTTTACCTGAAGAGACTTGTTGTTGGCGGGTACGAAAAAGTTTTTGAAATCTCCAAAAATTTCAGGAATGAAGATATCGACACAACTCATAATCCTGAGTTCACCATGATCGAGGTATATGAGGCTTACAGGGATTACAATGACATGATGGACTTAACCGAAAGCCTCATTTCAGAACTCGTTTTTAAGCTGACTGGCAGCTACGAAGTCAAAATGGGTGAAAACACGCTCAATCTCCAGACTCCCTGGAAGAGAATTTCTATGGAAGACGCCTTAAAAGAGTATGCAGGGCTTGATGTTTTTGCACATTCGCTTGAAGAATTGAAGCAAATCGCAATCGAAAACAGGATCGAGGACTACGAAAAAGCAAATACTTACGGAGAGTTCCTCGCCTTGCTCTTTGAAGGCCTGGTAGAGGACAAACTGATAAACCCGACTTTCATTTACGATTTCCCTGTGGAAAATTCCCCGCTTGCCAAAAACCACAGGTCAAAAGAATACTTTGTTGAGAGATTCGAACTCTTCCTTAACGGCTGGGAACTGGCAAACGGCTATTCAGAGTTGAATGATCCTCTTGAGCAGCAAAAAAGGTTTGAAGAACAGGATAAGAAAAGAAAGTTAGGAGACCTTGAAGCCCAGACCATTGATTACGATTTCGTAAATGCCCTTGGATATGGAATGCCCCCAACAGGAGGCATGGGGCTTGGAATCGACAGGCTTACTATGATCTTTGCGGGCTTGGAATCCATCAAAGAAGTAATACTCTTCCCGCAGATGAAAAGAGAAGACTGAATTCAGGCTTGAAAACTACTGTCTTATCTAAGCGCTGGCAGTGATCTAAGAGCTAGCAGTGATCTAAGAATTGGCAGTGATCTAAGAGTTGGCAGTGATCTAAGAATTGGCAGTGTGCTGATTTTTCTGTAAAGTCACAATATCAAGAACTTACCATGTAAAAACTCATGTCTAAAAAACGAAATTACATACAAATACAAAAACTTGATTTCAGATTTACAGCGAATCTGCGATACTGCCGGATTTCTTAATAGCTTCAAACGTAGAATATTTAACAATGTAGATGATTATTTCTATCTGAGATCTTCATTTAGTGAAATAATGAGGATTTCTCCCTACTTTTTCTAAAAAAAGATTATAAGTCCTTTTTTGAGATTCATAGAGCTAATGAGTTTTGGGATGAGATCGCCGTTTAATTCATGGAAGAGCAATGGTTAGGGACAATGGATCACTGGTCACCATATATACATCGATGTATAATACTAAGCCTATCGAATCCTCTGAAACAGTTTGGGTCTTGGTGATATTGTTATCTAATGTAACTTTAATTTCTGCCCCAGGTTCCAGTGTAACTGGAAATTGTTCTTTTAAACTTTCTCCAGGAACTGAAGTATATGATTCTTTAAATACAGAAGCGTTTTTTGAGTCAAGCAGTTCTACAGTAACTTCATGGTTTGTATTATCCCAATTATTTACGAAAAACGAATTAGAATTATCGACTTCATCATTATTATTATTTTCTTTGTCAATAAGAGAGTTTTGCTGCGTAAAAGGGTTTAGAAC
>DATMYS010000211.1:0-2338 GCA_035560835.1 Methanosarcina sp. | reverse complement strand
ATCTGATACATTATCCAGACATACCGATATTTCAGGTTATATTTCAAGCCAAATGGAAGTTTTTTATACGGATAGCTTCATACCTGATATAATAGGGGAAAATTGCTTTATGGGAAGAACCGTTTGAGGGGAGAATCGTTTAAAAAATTATCTCTGTCGCAGGTTTTTATTTATCTTTTATAGTTTTATTTTTCCGGCTTCCTTTGATTCAGCACGTCTATACATAGAGAAGGAATTTGAAGTGAGGTTGAATATAATGATTGACTTTCCAGTAAAAGGAGCATAAAAGGGAATTTACGAGCCGCTTAAGCTTTTTGTTTGAGATTTGGGGATTTAAAGAGGGAACTCTGAACAGGTTTTGCTTTAAGTTTTTTTCATAACTTTCAGGAATTTCAAGTTATCAAACTGGAAATATCTAAACTGGAAACCTAAGGATCGAAATTTTGAGGTTGGAATATCTGAAACCGGAATTTTCGGGTTACTTTCTGGTTATTTTAGTGCTTACAGAAATAAAGGGTGCTACGCATGGATAATGAAGATAAATTTTCGGAGAAAGGGGAAAGAAATTCGGACTACGATGTAATAATCGTAGGGGCAGGGCCTGCAGGGATGTTTGCAGCTTACGAGCTTGCGGAGCTAAAATTATTAAAGATTCTTATTGTGGATATGGGAAGGGATATAGATGAACGCTTCTGCCCTATGAAAACCCAGACGTACTGCATGCACTGTACACCCTGCGATATTATGTGCGGGGTAGGGGGCTGCGGGACTTTTTCGGATGGGACCTTAAACCTGCGGCCTGATGTCGGAGGAGACCTGGCAGCCCTGACAGGCGACCAGACCGAAGCCTGGCAGCTCGTGGAAAAAGTGGATAAGGTCTTTTTGAAGTTTGGGGCGCCTCAGGGAGCTCTGTTGACCGAAGGCCCTGCAATAGAGGAGCTTAAGCGCAGGGCGGCCTCGGTAGGAGCCCGTTTTATCGAAATAAAGCAGAGGCATATAGGCTCAGATAATGCCCCTGCTGTCATAGGGCGCTTTAAACGAAACCTTGTTGACAAAGGAGTGAACTTCCTGCTTGAGACCGAGGTAAGAGATCTGCTGATTGAGGGAGATACCTGCAGGGGTATTATACTTTCTGACGGGCGGGAACTCCGGGCCAGTTACGTGCTTTTATCACCCGGAAGGCGTGGCTGCAACTGGGTTTCGGATATGATTGAGAAACACGGAATAGAAGCCCGATACGGTGGGATTGACATCGGGGTAAGGGTAGAAGTCCCTGCAATAGTTATGGATCCTGTAACGAAAATAAACCGCGACCCGAAATTCCATATTCAGAGCCGCCGTTACGATGATTTTGTCCGGACATTCTGCACAAACATGAGAGGGTTTGTTGTAAAAGAGGAATATGAGGGCTTTATCGCAACTAATGGCCATTCATTGGCAAATGCAGAGTCTGAAAACACCAATTTCGCCTTTCTTGTCCGAATCGAGCTTACCGAGCCAATTGAAAATACTACAAAATACGCCCGTTCGATCGCAAAACTTGCAACCACAATAGGGGGAGGGAAGCCAGTCCTGCAGCGCATGGGCGATCTGAGAAGGGGGCGGCGCTCTACGAAAGAACGCCTTGCAAAAAACCTGGTTGTAAATACGCTCAAAGACGTTACCCCAGGCGATATTTCAATGGCCCTGCCCCACAGGATAGTTATGGATATAATCGAAGGCCTTGAGACCTTAAACGAGATCATTCCGGGCGTCACCTCAGATTCGACCCTACTGTATGCTCCTGAGGTCAAGTTCTATGCAATGCACCTCAAAGTCGATAGGCAGATGGAAACCAGCATCAAAAACCTCTTTGCAGCCGGAGACGGGGCAGGACTTTCAAGGGACATAGTCAACGCCGCTGCTACCGGAATTATGGCAGCTGAAGGGATAATGAAAATGGTCAAAGAAGATGAAGGAGCAAAGGCAGGAGCAAGAGAGTGACAGGAGCAGGAGAGTGAACCAAAATGATAAGAATAAAGAAAAAACTGGAATGGAAGAAAAAAGAAATGAAAAAACTGGAGTGAACAGAAAAAAGTGGTGATAAGTGAAGGAAAAAGGAGAGAAAATTTTGTCTAAAGGAATATTGCGTTCCCACCTAAAAGCCCGGATTTACTGAAAGACATTAAAAATTCTCGCTTCTTAGTCTGAAAAGAGGTTTGGAATAAAATTCAGGACTGTGTCTGAATTTTACTCCCTTTGCTTGTATGCCGCATATTTTGTGGAGTAGATGTTGCTAGTGGAGTTTTGTTTATATAGATGGGAACGCAAGTTATACCATGAACTCATCTTATATAAT
>DATMYS010000210.1:0-4008 GCA_035560835.1 Methanosarcina sp. | reverse complement strand
GTATTATTACATAAATTACTCCCTGAAATGGACTAAAATTTTGATAAAGAAGGAAAAGAAAGTAGCTCTAGAGCAGAAGTGTTTCAGACCCAGGCCTGTGAAGGAAGTTCATTCTTGAATTACTCCATCTTTCAACCTTACTGCCCTGTCTGCGTATTCGGCATGCCATTCTTCGTGGGTAACCATTACAATCGTCTGTCCTTTTTCCTTATTGAATTTCTCGAAGAGGTCAAGGACTTCCTTTGAGGTCTCAGAGTCGAGGTTGGCACAGGGCTCGTCTGCAAAAAGGACTCTTGGGAAATGGGCAAGCGCTCTGGCTATTGAAACTCTCTGCTGCTGGCCGCCACTCATTTTGGAGGGGAGCTGCTGAAGTCGGTCGCCAAGGCCAACTGCGGTAAGAATTTCTGCGGCTGCGGATTCGCATTCGGTTTTACTTTTACCCTGCATCATAAGGGAGATATAGACATTTTCCATAGCATTGAGTTCGGGAAGAAGAGCATAGTCCTGAAAGACATAACCCAGGTTATGCAGCCTGAATTTGCCTTTTTCGCTGTCCGACATGCGGGAGGTATCCGTATTGTCTATAATGACCTTTCCCGAATTTGGGGTATCAAGCAGGCCGAGCTGGTTTAAGAGAGTAGTCTTTCCTGAACCGCTCGGACCCATGATTACAATGAACTCTCCACGCCGGATTTTTACATTTACGCTGCGCAGGGCCCGAACCTGTACCTCTCCCATTTTGAAGGTGCGTACGATATCGATACCTTCTATAATAGTATCCTCAGTCTGTTTCTGGATTTTATCCATACTTTTTACTGCATCCTCAGTCTGCTTTCGGATTTTGTCCATAGTTTCACCCTTTATTTGCCCCAGATCAAGTCAAGGAGATCTTTCTGAGCCAATTTGTATGCAGGAATTACCGAACCTATAATCGAGGCCAGAAACAGGAGGACTGCGCGGTTTAAGGCTTCGGCGTCGTCAAGCCTGAGGCTCATGGCACCAAGCGGGACCTCTACAGGGTGAGAAACTGTATAAGGCGCAAGCCCGAAGCGCATAAACGCGTAGCCAAATATAATGCCTGCACCTGCGTAAAGCATGGCCTGGAGCACAAAAGATGCAACTATTACATTTTGCTCGATCCCTATGGCTTTCTGAACCCCTATCTGTCTCTTTTTGTTCACAATATTTACATAAATGACCACAAAAATGATCACAAAAGCGATTAGCAGGCCGATTGCATTCATAATATTCCGAACCAACCCAAGCGTACTTTCGATCAGGCGGAGGATACCTGCAAATTCATGCCATGTCCGGATATTCTCACTGATGCCGAGAGAGAGGAGCGCAGTCCTGGTATCGTACTCAGATGTACCGTCCGCTGTTTTAACGGCTATTTCCTGGGCAAGGTCCCTGCCCCCAATATTAAGCATTTCTTCGAGGTCAGCTCTAGCAAGGTAAGCTGAGGAATCAGCCATGAAATAGCGCGTTGTATAGATTCCTTTTACTCTAAATTCCCGGGTTACGCTTCCGATTGTCAGCTCAACAGTGTCTCCTACTTCCACACCTCCTAAAGACCTCGATTCCATAAGGGCTCCGAAACCTCCTGAGACCTCCCTTCCCAGAATTATCTCTCCTCTGTCAGGCCTGCTCAGAAATTCCCCACTTATTATAGAGTCTTCAAGCCCTGTTACAAATATCTCATCCGCAGGATCTATCCCATAAACCGTAGCTCCCATTTCCTTCTCTTTATATCGGAAGTTTCCAGTCGTTTTCAGGCGAGCCGAGGCTCCTACCACCTGCGGAAGACTTTCTATCTTCTTCTGAAGGGCTGATGCGTCTTCGATATAGCGTTTCTCTTCCTTTGGTTCGATAACAACATTTCCGGTCTGAAAGTTCACCATAAGTTCATTGAACTTGAGCGTAACCCCGGCCAGCATGCTTGAGAAAAGCACAAGCTGTATAAAGATAAGGGTCAGGACAAAAACTGTAAAGATTGTAATTCCTTTATTGCCCCTGGTTATGGAGCGACTGGCAAGGAAGAAGGAAACTCTCGCTTTTTCGAGCATAATAGGTCATCCTTTCCGGTTAATTACGTTTTCAGGCTTGTTGCCGAGATTCTTGATTCCAGGATTCTTGTTTCCAGGATTTTTGTTTTCGAGATTTTAGAGCTTGCCTTTCTTTTTCATATAGAAAATCACAGCTGCAAGAATCAGGACTGCGACAAGCACAATCGGGAGAATGCCTCCTTCCTGACTTTTCACATTAAAAGTCAGGTTCTCTCTAACCTGGTGCTCACCGAAATCGTCCTCATATTCGACCACCAGAGTCACATTCTGATCGCCTGTTTTATCAGGGGTGAATGTAAAAACTGCAGGGGCATCATCATCTTTATCCAGGCGCCCGAGAAAAGCACCTGTGCTTCCGCTGCCCTCAAGTCCCTCAAGCCTGGCTTTGACTGAGCGAGCTTCCCCGTCTCCAACATTTTCGAGTCTTAAAGTCAGGGATACCTGCTGCCCTTTCACAGGCATCTCCGGGTCAAACTTCAGACTTGAAATATCAATTTGCGCCCGGTTAAGTACATCAATTCCAATTTCCTGGATCTTGTCGATCTGAAAGGCCTCAGTGTTATTCGAGGCTGTTATCCTCAGCGGAATCCTGTAGGGCTGCACATCGGCATTGCTGCCCAGGAGAAGTTTGAACGAGAGGTTTTCGGAACTGCCTGCACTCAGGTTCTCAAAGAAACGGACGTTGTCTTCCAGCGGGATTAAAGGCGACGAGTTGTTTAGGTTAAGCATTACTCTTACGTTTTTTGCATTCCCGTTTCCTGCGTTCTTAACTGATGTCCTCAGGTAGAACTTCTGTCCCGGAACTATGGCTCCTGAAGAGGAATTATCCTCATTTACAGGAAAAATTTCAGTACCTCTGAGTACAAGGTCAGGGTTTCCTTCCACCTGAATAGGAATTCTTCTCGAAAAACTTGTTCCGCTCTTATCTTTGATAGTGAATTCGAGCTGATAGATTCCAGACTCAGCCTCCGGATCTACCCTCAAGTAGAAATTCAGTTCGACCTTGGAACGCTGCCGTATCTGTTCAATCTGAAAATTTCGCTCCGTGTTTGTTCCGGAACCGTAAAGCTCTGATGTGCTATACTTAAAAATGAAAGGATGAATTTCCTCAATCCCTACTATCACTTTCTCTGCGGACTCATCTCCGGCATTCTCTATATTGATTTTTATGAGCAGGTCTTCACCCGGCCTGGCAGGATTGGGGTTGATTTCCGAGACCTCGACCCCAAGATGAGTGCTTCCGGACACTACAACTGCAGAAGCCGAGCCCGTCAGAAAGACAGTTATCATCAATAAGACAACTGTAAAACGAAGAGACGATGCCAAGTTTTGATCTATCAGTATTCTACCTATGGATCTTCGATTTCCAGAGATTTTATCCACTGATCTTTGATTTGCGAATCTTCGGTCTATTAACTTATACTTCTCTTTCCTGGTGCAGGAAAGCTTTTCTCGATAGGCGGGATTCATATATAACAGTCCTTATGCCTAGTTTATAACGGTTTCACTTTATTTGCAACCTGTAACATGTTGTATTCCAAGCCTTTTCAAAAAACCGCTTGACCGCAAGCCTTTTTAAAAAAGGCTTGAGCGAAAACCCCTGGCAACGTCAGGGCTTGATGAGAACCTTAGCCCCAAACCCTATCGGCGTGATAAATCGGCGCAACGGTTGCGGGTCAACGGTTTTGATCAACCGGCGCAACGGTTGCGACTCAACGGTTTACAAAACCTTTTATAAAAAGGGTTGATTGAAAAAAAATCCTGGACTTCAGTAGGGGCTGTTCCAGCCGTATCCGACCGGGTCTTTTATCTTTGCAGCCGCAACAACTATTGGGGCACTTCCGAGGCCGGATTCTTTTGAGAAAATCCCCGCACAATTCCCATCCTGACCGCAAGTATTACCCCTGCTCTAAGAAAACTCATGAATTAAAAAGTATTAAAA
>DATMYS010000209.1:0-2662 GCA_035560835.1 Methanosarcina sp. | reverse complement strand
TTTAAAAAATACCGTCGCATATTTATTATGCCGATTAATATAAAAATGTTATTATAATGCATATGTTTCCAGAGTCAATCTCATATAAAAAAGAATGGAACTTGAAAAGGGGTTTAAGTGTATCTATTTCCTAACTTAATTATAAATTTACAAAGATGCCACTTTATATTGTCAATTTTTTTTGATTTTTATTTACCTCGAATCACAAGAAGAAGTGCTGTCAGAACCGAACCCCCAAACCCAGCCAGTCCTACCCAGGAAAAAGTGCCTCCATTTAACAGGATATAAGTTGAAGCAATAAGCAGGACAGCCAGGTAGAGTTCTTTTGAAAAAGTAGTTTTCCTTGTTTCCTTCTGCTTTAAGGAAAGAAATTTATCCCCCATTCCTTCCATTTTATCGGCGACTTCTTGAATCGCAGCCCTCAGTTCGGCTTTTTCGTCCACGGGCTCGGTAGAAAATTCTATATGAAGAGCTGCCCCTTTTGGAGTATTAAGCTTTTTATAAGCGTCCATCAGCACAGGAATAGCAATGGTTTTAATATTATATCTGGGGTCCAGCTCCAGGCAGACTCCTTCTATAAGCAGGATTGCCCTCTGCAGGGTTGAGAATTCCCCTGGCAGCCGGATATCATATTTCAGGCCGAGCTTTGCATAATTGTCACTCTGCCTACCTTCAAGCCCGTAGTTCTGGTTTGCAATCAGGCTGTCCATATCTTTCCTGAGCCTGTGGATATCCACATCCCGTGCATCCGCACCCCCAATTTTCAGGAAACCCTGGGTTGCCCCTTCCACATCCCTGTTATTGATAGCGTAATAAAACTCCAGCATGTGCTTTTGGAGCTCCTCATCGATACTGCCTACAGCCCCGAAATCGATGAAGGCAATAGTATCGTTTTCCTGAACCAGCATATTGCCCCCGTGAGGGTCAGCATGGTAAAAGCCATCGATATAAACCTGTTTAAGATAACTTTTGGTGATGGTACGCGTATATTCCGATTTCTTGCTTTGAGGCACAGACATATTGATTATGTCCTTGATCTGAATTCCCTGGATAAACTCCATAGTAAGGACATTGGCTGAACAGTAGTCAGGATAGACTTTGGGCACAGACACGTTTTTTATGTTTTTGAAATTGTCCTCAAAACGCCGCATGTTGACGGCTTCGGTTCTCAGGTCAACCTCGCGTGTAAGCATCTCCCGGATCTCCAGTAAAAGAGCATCAATATCAAAATTGCTCCCCAGGCCGAGAACCTTTCTCATAACCGGCTTGAAATCATCCAGGATAGAAAGATCAATATTTATAATATCAATCAGGTTCGGACGAAGAATCTTTACAGCAACCGGCTTCCCTTCCAGAACCCCTTTGTACACTTGCGCAATCGAGCCGCAGGCAATAGGGTCCGGATCAAAACTGTCAAAAATATCAATAAAAGCCTTTGCTTTCCTTTCCCGGGAAGCCTTGAGTTCTGCTTCCGTCTTTTTCCGGTTTCGCTCTGCACGTGTCTCATATTCGCAAACGCAGGCAAGGTCAAGGGATTCAGCCATTTCTTCAAAAGGCACCGGCTTAACCTTATCCTGAAGGTTTGCCATTTCTACAACATAAGGCTGTGGAACAAGATCAGGCCGCTTGCTCATGGTCTGTCCCATTTTTATAAAAGTCGGCCCGAGCTCTTCAAAAGCCTCCCTGAGTTTTACAGCCGTCTGCCTGTTTTCGAGATCAAAATTACAGGTGCATTCAGGATTTGAAATGTAATCGGTGCGCAGATCCCGGTAGAGTTCAGGAATAAGGTTGTACTTTAAAAGGACCCTCGTAACCTCAAAGTAGCGCTTTGTTTTCCCCAGCATTCATAAATAAAAAAGATTTGTTAATTTATATAGCTATTTTATGCCGTTTTGGATTTAAGTGGAAACTTGCGAGCTCTAGTGAAGAGTTAATCCACGAGATTTAATATGCTAAACATAATTTTAAAAGTTAGTTGTTTGATATTGATATCGCCTCAATTTTTTCAAGTTCCTGTACCAAACTGCCTGGGAGTCCGCTGAGATCATATTTCTTACCTTCAATTTTATTATTTAAGGCTTCAAGGAAGAGATCAAAATACTTTTCATCATTTTGCTCTTTCAACAATGTTATAAACTTCATTAATCCTGCCTGATCCATTTTTTGCATTCGGAAAATCAAGTGATAGCAATTTCGGACGTAAATTTTAGGATTAAACTCTGAAGTTTCCAGAGATTTGAGGTAATATTCGTATTTATCATCCTGTTTTGCTGCAATATCTCCAAGTAACAGATATGTTTTCCTGAGTAATTCGTAATTTTTACTTTTCTGGGCATCAAATGCAACTGATTTTGCTCTCGTTTCGGCTTCAAAATGATTATTATTCTCGTAAAGGGCTTTTGCATATTCTAAAGTTGTTTTTTGCAACTCAAAAGGAGCGCCCAGTTTTCGAAGAATCTCAACGGATTTTCTGAAGTATTTTTCGGATTCATCCATGTTTCCTTTTTTAGAGGCAACTATTCCAAGTCCTCTTGTCGCTTTTGCTTCCTGAAGAGGCATTTCCAAATTTTTTGCGAGTTCAAAAGCTTTATGATAGTTATCTTCCGCTACTTCGAGGTTCTTTATTTCTGTTTTCTCTTCAGCGACATGTTTACTTATATAT
>DATMYS010000208.1:0-3974 GCA_035560835.1 Methanosarcina sp. | reverse complement strand
AGAGTCGATTTCTCTGAGTCCTGAAGAACCGAATCCAGGGGAGAATATAACCTTTACGGCAACAGTGAAGAATAATGGTTATGCAGCTGCGGGAAACAGCGAGATTAAGTATGATATCAAGGGAACCAATGAAAATCGTACGGGAGTTATATCGATACCAGCCATTGCAGCAGGTGAATCCAGAGCAGGCACTTTTTTCTGGACTCCTGGGAACGAAGGACAAATTGAAGTAAAAGCAATCGTGGATGCAGGAAATGTCGTATCCGAAAGTGATGAAACTAATAATGAGTTCACAAAAACTGCAACCGTATATAAAGAAACAGTTTCAAGCGATGACGGAGGAAGCGGAAGTTCAGGGTCCTCAAGCAGTGATTCAGGAAGTGAGAGTTCGGGGTCCTCCAGCAGCAGTTCAGGAGGCGCCAGTCTTTCGAAAGAACCAGTAGACAATGTAGATGCAAAGGAGCTTTCCACCAGGCACGTTCTAAGTGGCTACCATGTCAAGTTCGATTTTCTGGAAGGTGCCACATGTATTACATCTATAGAATTCGACCCAATAAAAACATTAAAGAGGACGACGACAATTGTAGAGGTACTCAAAAATAAATCTGCTTTTGTCTCGGGAGTCCCTCCTGGTAAGATATATAAACACGTGAATATCTGGGTAGGAAATTATGGGGCGGGAGTCGCCGATTATTGTGAAAATGGGGCTATAGAGTTCAAAGTTGAAAAGCCATGGATTGAAGAGAATAATATTAATCAGTCCCAGATAATTCTTCAATGGTACAATGAAGGCTGGCAACCCCTAAATACAGAAAAAGTTAAAGAAGATACGAATTACGTATATTTTAAATCGGAAACTCCTGGCTTCTCCTGCTTTGCAATAACCAATTATTCCACCGGTGGGGAAAACGTATCGGTAGCCAGTGGACGAGCAGAAGAGAAAGCTTTGATAAACTTAAATGGTGAAGCGAATAAAAGTATCTACAATGGAAGCGCAGAAAAGGATAGCCAAACCAAAAATCCTATGGGAAAGGCAAAAATACTCATGGCAATTTCTCTGCCTCTGTTCTTGATTCTTGTTGAGTACTTTGTGATGAAGAAAAAGATCTAAAAAACTTTTTTTCTTCAGGAATTTATTTTTAAAGATGGCGCAGATTGTTGAAACCCATAAACAGAAGACTAATTTTATAATTGAGTCAAATGTTGGAGGATGTGCTTGCTTTTCAGGAGTAGATCAATGATTCAAAGAAACAACCAGATAAAGAGTAACAAAGAAATAAAAAGAAGAAATTCTCATTTTCAGCCTTTCTTAGAGCCTAAATCCCAGCTTTCAGTATTTTCAAGCATCCATAACTGAGAATCCAGTTCTTCTTCTTCGGGCTGTGGGCAAATCCTTTCAGTCTTGCCATTAGGGAGCAGCAAGCGGGCTTTTACGTTATCTTTCAGGTGAATGCCAAGGATTACATCCCTTACGACAGGGATATACTCGGAAGATATGGGAAAAAGGACTTCTACCCTGTTGTCCAGGTTGCGTGGCATGAGATCGGCGCTTCCCATAAAGATCTCTTCTTTTCCTCCATTCCTGAAATAATATATCCTGGAATGTTCGAGAAAACGGCCAACTATCGAGGTAACCCTGATATTTTCACTGAGCCCGAAAATCCCTGGCCTGAGGCAGCAGATTCCCCGGACAAGAAGGTCTACTTTCACTCCGGCCTGGGAAGCTCTGTAGAGTTCCCGAATGCACTGGTAGTCCACAAGGGAGTTCATCTTAAATATCAGGTGCCCATTCCCACACTTCTCGTGAAGGTCGATTTCACGCCTGATGCGCTCCAGGATTTGATGCCTTAGAGTCTGTGGAGCTACAAGGAGTTTGATATAATGATCCTTTCTCGAATATCCGGTGAGGGCATTGAAAAGGTCAGAGATGTCCTTGCCTATGAATGAATCACTTGTCAGGTAGCCCGTATCGGTATACAGTTTTCCTGTGACTGCGTTATAATTTCCTGTACTCATGTGCACATAATACCTGATGCCTTCTTTTTCGGCCCTGACAACCAGGCACATTTTGGCATGGGTCTTAAGCCCTGGGAAGCCATAAGCTACATGAACCCCTTTGCGCTCAAGTTCCTTAGCCCAACCTATATTGTTCTCCTCATCAAAGCGGGCTTTAAGTTCCACCAGAACCGCTAGCTGTTTTTTCCGGTCCGCAGCCTTCATAAGGGCCTGAATAATTCTGGAATTGTCATCCACCCTGTATAAAGTCATTTTGATTGCAAGAACATCCGAATCGTCGGCAGCCTCTTCCACAAAATCAATTACCGATTCGAAACTGTCATAGGGATGATAGAGGAGAATATCTCGTTTTTTCAGAGTTGCAAAAATCTTCTCCCTGTTCGCCAGCTGAGAATGTTTTTTCGGCTCGAAGGGATTGTACTTAAGGTCAGGACGGTTAATCTGTGCAAGCTTAATAAGACTTGAAAGCCCCAGAGGAGCTGCAGACCTGAACATAAGGGAAGAAGTAAGGTCAAGGTTTTTAAGGAGGATATCCGAGACTCTTGAGGGCATTGTATAATCGGTTTCAAGTCTGACAACAGACCCGAAATAGTTCCTGCCGACTCTCTGTTTTACAGCGGTCAGAAGGTCTTTGTCTCCATCTTCATCAAATCCAAGGTCTGCATCACGTGTAATTCTGAAAGGATAGGCTCCCAGGATGCGCTGTCCGGGAAACAGGAGGTCAAGGTTTGCAGCGATAAGCTGTTCAAGCCAAACAAAACGCCCTTCTTTTAGCTCTTCCAGATTGGAAGTTATTTTCTCCTGATCATCTTCAGGAACAACTATTAATCTCGTGAACATTGGAGGAATTTTGACCCTAGCAAAGCGTTCTCCGTAGTCCGGGTCATCAATTAATACTGCAAGGTTAAGGCTGAGGTTGGAAATATGAGGGAAAGGATGCCCAGAATCAAAACCCAGAGGAGTAAGTAAAGGAAAAATGTTTCTCTCGAAATAATCTCTCAACTTTTCTCTTTCCTTCCTGGAAAGCTCAAAATAATTGAGAACTTTAATTCCTTTTTCCCTGAGAGCAGGCTCAAGCATTTTATTCCAGCAACTGTCATTAAGAGGAAGCTGCCTGAGAAGTTCTTCCCTAATGATGCGAAGCTGTTCCTGCGCAAGCTCGTCTGTCCGGTCGTCTTTCATAGCTTCCACTATTCTCTTCTGGATGCCTGAAACCCTGACCATGAAAAATTCATCAAGGTTACTCCCAAAGATCGAAAGAAATTTGACTCTCTCAAGAAGAGGATTGCGATTATCAAAAGCCTCTTCGAGTACCCTGTCATTGAACTGAAGCCAGCTGTACTCCCGGTCCGTATATAGACATGGATCGCTGAGGTCAGGCATACCGGAAACTTCTACCCGAGTTTCTTTAACATTATCCATAATCAGCCTATCAAAATCTGCACACTGAATGGGGAAGTTCCGCTCCATTGCTATCACGCATGACCTGGGTTTTGCACTTATTCGGACTCATCTTTAAAAATAATAAAGATCTGAAGATAGAATCTCTGTAGATCTTATAATTCAATTTCATTACCTGGATTGTCACCCGGTTTTACTGGGTTGAAAAGAAGATATCCCCCGGGATTCACTCAAACAACTTAATATTAATAGCCTTAGATAAGTTTTTCCTTGGTAACATCAACCCTGTTAGCCGATAAGAGTTTTGAATCCTTTGCATAGGGGGAGCGCAATCTCCTTATTAAGTTATCGGACATGCATTGACACCAAAATATATATAAACTTTTGTATTAGTTGGATTTAAGGGATATACGGAATTTCCGCCAACTCATTACTATTTATTAGTATATAGAACTAAAGATTTATAATATTATCTCTTAGAGAAGGTTATTGAAAAAAACAAAAAAAAGATACCACAGATAAAAAGGAAAAAAAGTACTGGAAGATTACTACAAAAG
>DATMYS010000207.1:0-3007 GCA_035560835.1 Methanosarcina sp. | reverse complement strand
CGATTGATATTCAAAATATAGAATTTAGAGAAGCAGTTTTAGGTTTTGGGATCAGCTCAATATACAAATTCAAAAGCTGAGGTTTGATATGAAGAGCAATAAAATCCCTAAAAAGCTGATTCTATTAAATGCCTTAGGAATAATTGCGCTGGTATTTTTAATGCTGGTTAGTATCGCAGGTGCAGTGTCATTTGGAAATGATGGAAATTCTACGAGTTTAAGCAGCGAAAATGTCAATGGACCTGTTCCGAATCCTTACCTGGCATCCTCACTGTATGCCATCACCCACTTCGACTCTTCTCAGAGCGACTCTACGCCCTATGGGCCTCCCTGCGGCATTTTCACTATAGATCCAACAACAAAACCGCTTGTTTACGGTGGCCCAATTAACATCATGACTCTTGCCTCAACAAACAAGGACTATATGTGGGCAGTCGGCACAGATCGTATAAGCTACGTTAATATTGCAGGCAAGAATTGGACTGAGGTTGCAGAATATGAGGCACTTACCAATGCGACAAACAACGGATTACCGGCTATTCCGGATAAAAATTTCAGCACCTTTGGCAAGTCATCTGCTGTGGGAATGAACGTAACCTCGATGGATAGTTACTTAAAAAGCCTTTTTGGTGAAAATTACTCAGCTCGCTTCGGGAATGGGGTATATTCGGTAGTCGATAACAAAAACGTACTCTATGTCAATTATGGTAATAATATCTATGCATTTGCGTTAAAGAATCCTTGCAAACCATCCGCAGGCATAAAAACGTGCTATATGATAGAAGATGTAGTAACCGCAATCCAGGGTAAGGACCATCTGGCAAGCGTTAGAGTATCTGGCCTTTCCATGACCTACGACGGCCATCTTATTATCACGTTCAGCAATGGTGTAGCAGTCATCGACCGTGACCTCAACACTACTTGTGCGTCTTTCTGCCGGTTTAATGACAGTGAGTACGTTAGCAACTCAATTGCAGTAGACGAAAACAACGGTATATATGTAGCTAGCGATAGTGTCATGTACAAGCTCGTCTGGACCGGTACAAAACTTTCCGACGATGAAGCTGATGGTGCGTGGTCGCAAGAATACACAAATTCGGTACAACCTCCTATGATTAAGATTGGAAAGGGTACAGGGTCCACCCCAACATTAATGGGATTCGGCAATGACAAAGATAAACTGGTGGTCATAACCGATGGTGCCAAACGGATGAACCTGGTTGCATTCTGGCGTGACGAAATCCCCAATGGATCCCAACGCATCGCTGACCAAATTCAGGTAACCTGCGATTTGCCAACTGATACCAAGTGGATACAGTCAGAGCAATCCGTAGTTGTATATGAATACGGGGCCTTTGTTGTGAATAATATTCCGGAAACTTTTGATTCTAACCTTGTAGGCAAGAACAAGATTCTTCAGGTCTCGCTCATGGGCCCTGCATCTCCTACATCATATGGCGCTGAGCGCTTCCAATGGAATACATCAACGCATAAATGGTCTTCCGTATGGTCACGATCAGATGTCTCATCGACAAGTATGGTCCCGATCCACAGCGTGTCTGGTAATATGGCTCTCATCAATGGTTACCAGTCTCCAGACGGCTGGGAAGTCCTCGGACTTGATTGGGATACAGGAGAAACCGTCCATAAGACCATCTTTGGCGATGAAAACTTCGGAAACGGCGCATATGCAATTCTGCAATATCTGGATAATAACGATCTGGTTTTCAATTCAATCTCAGGCCCGATTCGTATCCACTACAACCATAAATGATAGGAAGTAATGGTCTTTTTCAAGAAAAAAATCTAGTGTCGCGTCAGCGGTAGAATGTTGTAAAATTCTATGAAGGCTTACATAATTGCCTGCTTTGCAGGCAATTTTTGAATTTCCTGAATTTTTCCTAAGGCGTATCTCGGATTTTTAATGAATTAAATTACAGCATTTTTCTTGTAATGTTCAATTTTGTTTCGAAACACTTAATTCCTAGTATGTTAAAAAATCCGTGAATTTGTTGGCCTTATATCTTTTGTCTTCACAACGAAACTTCTGCCTGTACATTCAATAATATCCATCACATTGATCTCTATTTCTGCATCATTGAGCCAACTCGCATGTTTTGGCGTGTAATGGAACTCTATCTTGTCCAGGATCTGCTTCGCTTCCTTTTCGGAGAATGTTTCATAGAATGACTTTTCTTTATGGATATTGAGATTATCCGTAACCAACCTGATGACTTCTGCTTCAGAATATTTTACGGTAACGAGAATCTTCATGAATTGTGCAAAATCCTTCATTGTTCTTCTTTTGGTTACCTGAGTCACCCTTTTTCCTGCTTTGAACTCTACCGCCATAAATATGTTTGCTGTTCTGTTCCTGACATATTCATAATCATATTTTCTGGGCTTCCAGGCTTCATAGGAATGCTCATTCTCTTATCCCTAAGCAGTTGCCTAGGTTTCTCGTCAAGACAGATAAGAGGTTTTTTAGGATCGTAATCCTCTTCGTATAGATTAAAAACGTCGTAAATACGGTCTCTATACTCAGAATCAATAGTCGGAATGCACCACATCCGTCTTAACCATGGTTTAGTTTTGCTTTGTTCAAAATAAGTCTGACACTCTCTTTGCCTATTGTTTCAAATCCTTCTTTTTTCCTCAGTTCTTCAACAAGCAGGGAAAGAGACCATCTCTTGCCTCCATCAGGGGAACTACTGCAGGCTAAAGCAATTATTTCTGCAACATGTTTTTCATTGTATTTTATAGGTTGACCAGATCTTGGTTTGTCCGAAAGGGCATTTGGAAGACCTTCCTCAATGTATCTTTTCCTTACAGTCAAAGTAGTATTCTTGGAAACACTCAATGTTTTCGCTATCTCAGTGACTCCTTTTTGCTGATTTGACAGAAGAAGAATAAGGGCTCGAGTTAGTTCTCTTGCACTTTTATGTCCTTTTCTTGTAAAGTTAAGGAGGAAATTTACTTCAGTATATTCAAGTTTAATCTGTAGCAT
>DATMYS010000206.1:0-6689 GCA_035560835.1 Methanosarcina sp. | reverse complement strand
TATTAATTATAATTCAGCCCTCTTGAGCGAACGAAGTGAGCGAAAAGGGCTTCGTGCTCCCGAAGCGAAATTCGGGAAGCGGAACTCGGGAAGCGGAACTCGGGTGACGGAACTCGGGCGTTACATCCACTCGTAATGCATCAGAACTTCAGGGTTAAAGCTCTGCATCAAACTATTTTCCGTATATCCAAAAAAGAGGCAGCCACTGCAATTTTTGACAATTTCCTTTCTGTGTTCTTCCGAATTTTCCCAGACGCTCTCAAAGCCGTCCCACATCACATTTCCAAGGGACTCGTTATGCACACGGCAGGTTTCCAGAGTGCCGTCATGCGTCACATTCATAATAATCCCGCTCGCTCTGCATCTGTAGTCCATTTCCCCGTCCCTGACCATTTTGAGGTACGTTATAGAATTGATTATCGGGTAGCGCTGCTTCTTAAGCTCGATTATGCGGTCAACTGTATTGCGGAATTTTTCCATATCTCGGATTCCGATATCGTTCCAGATCTCCTCACTGATTCCGGGAAACTCGTGGACAGGCTCAAAGGAAACCTTTACTCTCAACTTTTTTGCAAGCAAAATGAGGGTCTCGATATCGTCCAGATTTTTTCCTGTGAGCACGCAGTTCATCAGGATAGGATTATTATTTTTTTGATGTTTTCTAACTTCGATAGCTTTTTTTAAACCCCTCAGCAGAGTTTCAAAATCCATTTGCCGAATTTCTTTATAACTATCTGTCCCGTCCACTGACACCGAAAGATAGTCCACATCTCCTAGCTCTTCAGCCCTTTCGTAAAGCAGCTTCCCGTTTGTGACCATAGAAGTTATCAGCCCGATTCCTTTGGCATGTGCCATAATCTGGGGTAGGTCCTTTCTGAGGAGAGGTTCTACGGTCCAGGCATTGTAAACTCCGATTCCGAATTCTCTCGCATCATCTAATAATTTGAAAATTTCTTCTTTAGTCGGCTCTTCTCCGACTTTCTTCCAATATTCACAGAATTTGCAGCGCATATTGCAGCGGGCATTTACACCGTGGGAGAGGACAAAAGGACGTCTTCTTACTCGGATCTGCCAGAGCGCTCTCGAAGCCATAATAGGATCAAATCGGGACATAGGCATCATTTGTCTAATAGAACATAAGGATCATTATCTATATTAGTAAAGAACATTTACATTATAAATAGATTTATCCAGATTATCTATTTTTGATTACAGGATTCCTTCCCTTAAAAGTTGAGCGATATAGTTTGTTCAAAAAGTTCAGAAATGCAAATTAGGAAGATAATTCTAAAAGATTTATACAGAAAAAACAGGTTTAGAATGTATCCACTTTCGAACTAAAACAAACATAAGCTAAAATAAAAAAGAGTGCTCGCCGTAGGGCGAGCTGTAGGTATTAAAGTTTTGTTTACGTTTATCCGAAGAGAGCACCGAGGCCGGCCATTCCGTCTTCCTCGGAGTGGTCTTCTTCCTCTTCTTTCTCTTCTTCAGCAGGAGCTTCTTCTGCGGCAGGGGCTGCTGCACCTGCAGGGGCTGCAGCGCCGGCTGCTGGAGCTGCGAATGCGGCCTTTGCAATTGCTTCTTCGATGTCCACGCCTTCAAGGGCTGCG
Organism: Methanosarcina sp.; assembly: GCA_035560835.1. Classification (GTDB taxonomy): domain Archaea; phylum Halobacteriota; class Methanosarcinia; order Methanosarcinales; family Methanosarcinaceae; genus Methanosarcina. Next base: position 5,079 of record DATMYS010000206.1, on the reverse strand, counting down.
ACAAGGGCCTTTACCCTGGATTCGTTAACTTCGATACCTGCTGCCTGGAGAACGGCAGTGATTGCTTCTTCGGTAATTGCTTTACCAGCGTTGTGCAATAAGAGAGCTGCATATATATATTCCATCGTTAATCACCTAAATTTCAATTATCGTAAATTTATTTATCCGAAAAGGGCACCGAGACCAGCCATTCCATCTTCTTCGGAGTGGTCTTCTTCTTCCTTTTCTTCCTCTTCTTCCTTTACTTCTTCTTTCTTCTCGGGTACCTTGGTTACTGCGGCTGCTGCGCTTGCAGCTGCTCCGAGAACTTCCCTCAGTTGGTCATCCACGGCATTTGCATCTTTGTCTGCGGCTTTGGATGCAACGGATGTCATCTGGACATAAGCTTTTGCCAGTAAGGCGTCCATGACTCCGGAATCAAACACGACAGCATTGACACCAAGGTTCTTTGACTCTGCAAAGGCTTTTGCCAGCAGGGTGCCGATTGTTGCGCTTGTCGGGTACGCAGTGTTGACAGCGAGGTTGAAAGCATTCTGGGCTGCTCTGGTAATGTCAGAGAAGTACTTGCTTTCATCAATTGCAAGGAGTTCCGGCTCGTAAATTGTCCCATCGTCATAGGCGGCTCTTAAGTCCAGCCCTACAATGAGAGGGTATATCTCCAGCTTTGAAAGCATGGTTGCGAGCTTCTGTGGGACTGCCTCACCTGCCTTACAGACAACCTTAGTTTCCTTTACTGCAACTTTTCCTGCGTCTATTGAAGCTGGAATTCCCGCACTCTGGAGTTCTCCGAGAATTGGGCCAGGTGGGAAACTGGTAGGTCCCTTCTGAACAATAATATCCGCAGGGGCTATTGCGCCTCCTTTAATCGGAGAAGGTGTTTTTGTCTGTTCCAGCACTTTGTAAAGCTTGAAAGGACTTTCGTTTGTAAATACCAGAGCAGTCTGCTTGTCAAGGTATTTATTCATCTCGGGAATGCTTTCTCCGAGCTGATTCAAAGCCCGCTCAGTAAGGGTGTTCCTTGAGACCTTGAGCACTGCAACGTCTTTAAGGTCACGGCGAATTTTCTGGATCTTGGTTGCAAGAATGCCTTCGATCCCAACCATCCCGAAGACCTTATGGGACTGAATGAGCTCTTTTATATTCTCGATCTCATCCTTTTTCCACTCTGGGACGTGCTCCGTGTGATGCTTCTCCTCTGCCATTTACACCACCCTTTCGGATTTCCCCATAGTTGTCGTGACATAGACTGTTCTCAGGTTGTGCCTGCCTTTATCCAGGACACGCTCCAGCCTGGATACTATAGTCTCAACGTTTTCGGCAAGGTCATCGGGATTCATATTCCTTCGGCCGACAGGCACATGGAAAGTGAGCTTGTCTTTTGACCTCAACCTGACCGCATTTTGCTTGCTCTGGATAAGTTCGCCTATGTCTTTGTTAGGTAAAAGCGGAATAGGCATTTTCCCTCTAGGTCCAAGAACAATACCCAGGTTCTTACCAATTGTTGGCATAAACTGGGTTTCTGCGATAAAAAGGTCACATTCGTTTGCAAGAGTCCTGGCTTTGTTTTTATCAGCCGCCAGTTCATCGAGCTCAACATCAGAAATAACATACGCAGCACCGGCAGCCTTTGCTTTCAGGCCCACATCACCTTTTGCAAAAACGCCGATCTTCAGTTCTTTTCCAAGCCCGTGAGGAAGAATTACTTCTTCATCGACTCTGTTCTTCGGTTGGTTCATGTCAAGATTCTTCAAATTAATCGCCAGGTCTACGCTCTCCGAAAAATTGCGTTTTGGCGATTCTTCAAGTACTTTCTTGACAGCTTCCAGTATACTTTTTTCTGCCATCTTGTTCCTCCCCGTAGTGTTTGAACTTACATGTCCAAGCAGCCTTTTCGGCTTACTACGGTTTGTTCTAGGGCTTTCCCATTAATCCGGATATTCTGCTACTCTTAATAATAAGCCACTAATAACTGTCTTTTCTATATATTGCAATGATATGCAAGATTCTTGAGCTATTAATGCTATCCAATTTAAAACTATTGGTGATGACTAAATTCCGGATCAAATAATAAGGGATGGGAAGGTTTACCACTCCTCGCCGGCAAGCAAATCATCGAACTTGCCCTGATCGAGTGCCTTCTGGCTGTCTTTAGCCTTAACTCCCTCTACGGTCACGCCCATAGGTACACAGGTACCTATTACCTCTTTCATTGTTGACTTGAGATCATAGGAAAGTACGTCTTCCTTCTTCATGCGGGCAATCTTTGCAACCTGCGAAATGTTAAGGTTTCCAACAACTTCGCTTCCTGCATTTCCTGACCCTTTTTGAATCCCTAGCTCTTTCATAATCAGGGATGCGGTGGGTGGAGTGCCTACTTCGATCTCGACATTTTTCTTGTCGTCAACAATTACTTTTACAGGAACCTGCATACCATTATAGTCCCTGGTTTTCTCATTGATCTTTTCGACCACTTCTTTTATGTTGACCCCGAGCGGACCAAGCGCCGGACCTAAAGGTGGTCCAGGATTTGCTTTTCCTCCGGGGACAAGTGCTTCAACAATACTTGTCATCTGAGTCTCACCGGTTTTGATAAGTCTAATCTTTGTAGATCTATTTAAATCCACTATGCCTGCAGATCTGTTTAGATCCACTTTGAGTACTGGTGATCTTATTTATTAATAAGCTGGAATTTTCGGTATTTTTTCCATCTCACCGTGACTTCACTCATTCTCTTTTTTAAGTATTCTTACAGTATCGCCACGAATCGTGATGGGAATCGGAACCACAGCATCGAACAGTTCCACAGTAATTTCCTCATGTCCTTCATCAACCCTTTTAACCCTAGCTTTCTCGCCTTTAAAGGGTCCTGAAGTGACCTCAATTATAGCCCCTTCCTTGATCCCTGTTACTGTTGGTTTGGGTTTAAGGAAATGCTCAATTTCAGCAATTGAAGAGCTCCCTTTCACAAGAGCCCTTGCATGGGGAATAGTCTGGATTGCCAGTTCTACGATTCCGGGTTTAGGAGCCTCGACCAGGACATATCCTTTTAGCTCGTCAGGAGCCAGAATTGCCCTTATATCCAGCTTCTCCTTTTTCGAAATTCTGGCAAGGGCTGTTGCAACCGACCTTTCTTGGTTTGCCGTGGTTTTGATTACAAATATCTGAGAATCCTCACTCATTTGGCCACCCACTGGGGCAACATTGTCAACAGTACGTATACTATAAATCCTATTGCTCCCACAGCCAGAATGCCAACACCTGCAACTTTGGCAATGGTCAAGAACTCTTCCCTGGACGGTTTTTTAGTAAGTTTCAGGACTCTCAGGTGTGCCCGGATTACCTGACCAACGCTTTCTGCAGTTATTTTCGGTTCAAACGTGGATTCTACCATCAATTCACATCCAGGTTTTCTTTATTCTATTTATATTTCTTTAATTTTTTGCCTAAAGTTCTTCCTATGGGTTTTCCATTCCCGAAATTCATATTTTTAATATATAGAATTTCCGTATTTATATTAAGGAAGGAACGGGCGGTTTATATTATTAATTCCTATTATATGAAGATATCACTGACACAGCTTTTAAAACGTCAAAAGATTTCGATGCTGAATTCATTATTGATTCCAAAGCTTTAATCGCGTCAGTAGAAATATTTATTTTTTGATGCCGAATTGTATCGGCACCATACGGCATTTACCATAAAAATAGTTTTCGATTGGTTTTTATTCCTATCCCTTATTTTTATTTTAAAGAGAGGAAAACAGTATTTTTCTCCAACCGAAGGTTTTAATCCCTTTTATCTCTGGTTTGATCACTCTACAAAATCAATTCCATATTTAAAGGTAATATCTTTGTCGTTTCCATGACCATAAATCTGAGCGGATGTTACTCCTGTAACCACGATCATGGTACGTACGGTCTGTTCCAGGTCAGGATCAATCTGGGCACCCCAGATAAGGCGTGCATTTGCGTCTATCCGGCTGTAAACTTCCTGAACCACAGACTCAGCTTCCGAAATTGTCATGTCAGGGCCTCCAACCACATTCACAAGGGCAGAGGTCGCACCTGATATGTCCACGTCAAGAAGCGGGCTGCGTAAGGCTTTCTGTACGGATTCGACAGCTTTGTTATCTCCGTCGGCCTCTCCAAGTCCTATCATTGCAACGCCTCCGTTCTGCATAACAGTTCTGATATCTGCAAAATCGAGGTTTACAAGTCCGGGTTTTGTGATCAGTTCGGTTATGCCCTTTACCGCTCTCATAAGAACTTCGTCTGAGACTTTGAAGGCAGCCTGAAGCGGGAGTCTCGGAACGACTTCGATCAGCTTATCGTTGGGAACCACTATTACCGTGTCTGCGACATCTCTCAGGCGTTCAAGGCCGGCTTCGGCATTGGTCCTGCGAACATGACCTTCCACACTGAAGGGCAGGGTGACGACTGCAATCGTAAGGGCTCCTGCGTCTCTGGCAGCCTCAGCTACTATAGGTGCCGATCCTGTGCCAGTTCCTCCTCCAAGGCCCGCGGTAATAAAGACCATGTCAGAGCCTTCGACGACGTTGTTAATTTCGTCAATACTCTCGATTGCAGCATCTTCTCCGATCTGGGGGAGGCTACCGGCTCCAAGTCCACGGGTTTTCTTTTTCCCGATAAGAATCTTTTTGCCGGAGCGAATATGAAGAAGGTGCTGGGCATCGGTATTCAAGGCAACGAGGTCAGCTCCCTGTATCCCTTCGCCCATCATGCGCTGGATGCTGTTTGAGCCGCCGCCTCCGCACCCTACCACTTTGATAGTTGTTTTAAGGCTTCTGAGGATCTCTTCGAGTTCAGCATCAACATCTGAGTCTACTACGTTAGAGTAATCTGAATTTGAGTACTCTCTCTGCCCGGCACGTCCTTCCAGGGCAGATCGAGCAAGGGCTTCTTCCACAATGGATCTCATGCTACTGTTTTCCTCCATCCTATGGGGTGATTTTAATGACTGATATTAAAAAATAAATGTATTTTAAGAGGGAACATGTGTATTTTAACCATCACATATACAGTTTCCAATTTAATAGTTTTCCTGTTCGAGTCTTTAAAC
>DATMYS010000205.1:0-8807 GCA_035560835.1 Methanosarcina sp. | reverse complement strand
CATATATATTATGCCACTTTATTCCATACTTTTGTACTAATATATTCTTCTCTATATTATATAAAGCGAATCTTTATATACTCTTTAATTATTGTGCATTATACTGGAAACAACTTGGACGAATGTGAATTTGGCTCAGTATTATAATGGAGTGTCTGGACACATGGAAAATAAATTAAAGAAGCATCTAATTCTCTTATTATTGATAATCGGGCTTGTGTTCCTGGGAATAGGGTGTACTGGAACTAAAAATAACGGAGGGCCTTCTTCGGCAGAAAAAACTCCTGCAGGCGAATCTGAAAGTATTCTCTTGAAAGGGTCGGATACAGTTCTCCCTCTTGCACAGGCTGAAGCTGAAGAATTTATGGCTGAAAATTCCGAAAAAAGCGTAACAGTCACTGGAGGGGGATCAGGTGTTGGAATTGCTGCGCTTATTGACGGGGAAGTAAATATCGCTACCGCTTCCAGAGAAATGACAGACGATGAAGTTAAATCTGCTGAAGCAAAAGGAATTAAACCTGTAAATACTACTATTGCCTATGACGGTATTACTGTAGTCGTAAACCCTTCTAATTCTGTTTCTAACCTTACCTTTGATCAGCTTCGTGGTATCTATAACGGAAGCATCAGCAACTGGAAGGAAGTTGGCGGAGTTGATACACCGATTGCTGTGATTTCCAGAGACAGCAGTTCCGGTACCTATAAAGATTTCCAGAAAGATGTTTTGCAGGGCGACGAATACCGACCTGATGCTCTTACCCAGCCTGCTACGGGAAGTATAGTCGCTGAGGTATCTCAGAATGCCAACGCTATAGGATATATTGGTTTTGCATACCTTGGCAGCAGTGTAAAGGCGTTAAGCCTGGATAAGGGTAATGGGTCTGTAGCTCCAACTGCCGAAGGTATACTTAATGGCTCATATCCGCTTTCAAGACCTCTCTACTTCTATACCAATGGGGAACCCTCAGGCCTAGCAAAGGAGTTCACAGATTTTGTCACGAGTGAGAAAGGGCAAAATATTGTAAGTACAGTCGGGTACATCCCACTAAAGAAATAATAGCCACTAAAAACATTTAAGGGAATAAAATGCTAAGCAGAAATTATAGGGAAAAAACGATCGAATGGGTGCTGTTCTCAGTCAGTGCTCTTACGGTCGTCATTCTCTTTCTAATATGCCTTTTTTTGTTCAGAGATGGTTTACTTCTTTTTAAGGATACGTCTCTTATGGATTTTCTTACAGGAAAATTCTGGTATCCAACATCTGTAAACAGGCAATTCGGGCTATTACCTCTATTTTTCGGATCTCTTATTGTTACTGCCGGATCTATTCTTTTTGCTGTGCCCCTAGGAATTGCTTCTGCTATATATATCTCTGAAATTGCTAACCCAAAAGTTGCAGATTTCTTGAAGCCTTTTATTGAGATCCTTGCAGGAATTCCTTCTGTTGTGTTTGGGTTCTTTGGGCTTGTTATACTGGTTCCGGTTATACAAAAGAGCTTTAACCTGCCAACCGGCCAAACTGCTCTTACAGGCTCTATTATGCTGGGAATTATGGCGCTTCCTACGATTATCACTATTTCAGAGGATGCTATAAGTTCCGTTCCCAGCACTCTAAGACAGGGTTCGCTTGCTCTTGGGGCTACAAAATGGCAGACAATATATAAAGTCGTAGTTCCTGCAGCACTATCGGGAATTTCAGCGGCGGTAATGCTTGGTATAGGAAGAGCTATAGGGGAGACTATGACCCTCATGATGGTAACTGGAAATACTGCAGTAATTCCTTCTTTTCCAGGGGGCTTTCTGGCTCCGGTAAGGACAATGACTGCCACAATTGCGCTTGAGATGGGGGAGGTTCCTCAGGGGAGTACCCACTTCCATGCTCTTTTTGCGGTCGGAGCTGTACTTTTCATCATAACTTTCCTGATTAACCTGATCGCGGATTTAATTAAAAAACGATATAGGTTCAAGGTGGATTGAGCATGGAGCTAAACGCAAAAGTAAACAAAAGCGATCTAAGGATAGGGTTCAGGGCGGATTAAGTATGAGATTTAACGCAAAGACAAGTGAAAAGATCGCCTTTGCACTGCTTGGCCTTTCGGTGTTGACAGTAGTAGGGTTTGTGGTAGTTATCCTTGGTTATATTGTTTACAATGGATATAGTGTCATTAACATTGAATTCCTTACTGCAATGCCCAGACTTATGATGACTCAGGGTGGAATCTATCCGGCAATTGTAGGTACCATATACCTTATCATAGGTTCCATGACTGTAGCTCTTCCAACGGGAATTATGGCTGCTATATATCTGAACGAGTATGCAGAAGAAACCCGCAAAACCTGGCTAATCGAAATGGCAATCAACAACCTTGCAGGGACTCCTTCTGTAGTCTTCGGGCTTTTCGGGCTTGCATTATTTGTGAAATATTTTGGTTTTGGTTCTTCCCTGCTCTCGTCCTCTCTTACTCTTGCTCTCCTTATTCTTCCGGTAATTATCCGTTCTACTGAAGAAGCCTTGCTTACGGTTCCTAATGAATATCGGGAGTCGTCCCTTGCACTTGGAGTCAGTAAATGGCAGACTATCCGGCATGTAGTACTGCCAGCTGCCATACCAGGAATTATTACGGGGTCAGTGTTGAGTATTGGAAGGGTGGCAGGAGAAACCGCTCCAATTCTCTTCACAGGGGTTGCTTACTTTTTGCCAAGGCTGCCTGATTCTATCTATTCCCAGTTTATGGCGCTCCCTTATCACCTTTTTGTGCTCGCAACGGCCGGGACAAATATTGCAAAAACCAGGCCTATTCAATATGGGACAGCTCTGGTCCTGTTGCTTATTGTGCTGGGTTTAAACCTTATAGCCGTTCTGATTCGCAGGCACTACAGGAATAAACTGAAAATTTGATTTTGAGTTTTATTAATAAGTAGAACTTACGCACTTGAAGTACAAAATCAAGTACAATTGGCGTTGTGATTGATTTTGTATTTTAGACAATTAAGGGTTTAATGCTATTGATTTCTCAATCCAACTGCGTAAGTCCTAAATAAGGTATCAGAATTTATGTGATTATGAGGTCCCTAAATGACTGAAGCTGTTCAAAACGCATCTCAACCTCAGATAGAAGTAGAAAACCTTAATTTGTGGTACGGGGAAAAGCAGGCGCTTATGGATGTCTCCATGCAGGTCCCCCGAAACAGCATAACTGCCCTTATAGGCCCTTCAGGCTGCGGCAAGTCCACTTTCATCCGCTGTTTAAACAGGATGAACGATCTGATTAAGAACTGCAGGATCGAAGGTAAAGTTTCAATAGAAGGTATGGATATCTACGGGCCAGATATAGATGTTGTTGACCTTCGAAAAAAAGTTGGCATGGTTTTCCAGAAGCCCAACCCTTTTCCGATGTCGATTTATGATAATATCGCGTACGGGCCGCGTATACATGGCGCAAACAGGAAAGATCTTAATGGGATTGTCGAACAGGCCCTTCATTCGGCTGCAATCTGGGAAGAAACATCAGACAGGCTTAAGTCTCCTGCTCTCTCCCTTAGTGGCGGACAGCAGCAAAGGCTTTGCATTGCCAGAACCCTGGCAGTAAAGCCAAAAATAATTCTTTTCGATGAACCCACCAGCGCTCTTGACCCTATTTCCACTTCAAGGATTGAAGATCTGATCATTAACCTTAAAAAAGATTACACCATAGTAATTGTAACTCACAATATGCAACAGGCAGCCAGAATCTCCGATTATACCGGATTTTTCCTTATGGGAAAACTGATTGAGTTCGGCCAGACTAGGCAGATTTTCCAAAATCCAAGGGAAAAGAGTACTGAGGATTATATTACAGGCAGGTTTGGGTGATTTAAATGGCTCGAGAACAATATCTAAAGCAGCTGGATCTGCTCAGGGACTCCTTATTCTCCCTTGGAGAAACCGTTGAGCTAGCTTTCAAGGATTCAATGGTTGCAGTTATAGATCTTGATATCAAGCTTGCTGCAAAAACGCTTGCTCTTGAGGCAGAAGTAGATAAACTTGAAGAAGGAATTGAAGCTTCTATTTTTGATCTTCTTGCACTTCAACAACCCATGGCTAGTGATCTCCGACTTGTTGTGTCTGCTCTCAAGATCACAGCAGACCTCAGAAGGATTTTGGGTCTGTCAATGAATATTGCCAAAATCCCCGGAAAAATCGAAGGTAAGCATATAAAACCTCTTATAGATACGAAAAAAATGGCCAACATAGCAGCGTATATGCTTGAAAATTCTCTCCAGGCTTTCAAGACTCAGGATGCAGAACTCGCAAGAATAGCAGCATCCCAGGATGAAGAGGTTGATAAGCTTTTTTATGCAGTCTGGGTTGAGTTAATAGAAATGATGGCAAAAGATACCAGTATTATTTCCAAAGCCACATACTTGCTTTTCCTGATTCGTTATATTGAAAGAATTGCAGATCACTGTTGCAATATCTGTGAAAGTGTAGTCTATCTTGCTACTGCTGAGAAGACAAAACTGAATTGAAAAGGCTTTTTGACTTTTTCTTTCTAGTTTCTGTCTATTTTTTTCAGTGCGTACTGAATTCTCAGTTCTGATCTTCCTTTTATTTCTCTAACGTTGTTTTTATATTTCAATTGTTTTTCTTTGGATATTCCTATCTCTTTGCTAACCAGTTTCTGTTCTCTCTGATGTCAGGTTTTAAGTACATTTATAAGCATATAGACGCCCATGCCTGATATTCTTATCAAAAATACACGGGTTTATTATAATAATTCGCTCCAGTCTGTCGAGATAATTATTGAGGACGGCAAAGTTACTAAAATAGGAAAAGATCTCAGGATCTCAAGCTCGGATATGGTAATAGATGCAGGCGGCGCTCTTACTTTACCTGCAGGAATCGATGTACATGTCCATTTCAGGGAACCCGGCATGACCTCAAAGGAAAACTGGTATACGGGCTCGTGTGCGGCGGCTGCCGGAGGAATTACCACTGTCATCGATCAGCCTAATACAGTGCCCCCAACAACAAATAGGCGAGAATTTGAACAAAAACTTAAACTTGCCAGAGGAAAGTCTATTATTGACTTTGGAATCAATGGTGGGGTAACAGGCAATATCGAGAAATTAGAAGAACTCTGGAAACTGGGGGTTACTGCTTTTGGGGAAATCTTCATGGCCGAGTCTACAGGTGGACTAAATATTAATGAAGAAACCTTTGAAGACGCACTTGCCGAAATTCGGCGTCTTGGTTCGCTTGCGACCATCCATGCCGAAGACGAGAAAATGCGCCTTGAGCTGGAAGAGCTGTTAAAAGGAGATACTTCTTATGAGTATTATTCAAGGGTACGTCCGAATGCATGTGAGGCGGTTGCTGTTCAAAAAGCCCTGGAGCTTGTTTCTACATTGAAAGTAAGGGCTCATCTTTGCCACATGAGTACGCTTGAAGCTACTGGTCTTATACGAAAAGAAAAATACCTCGCAAGAAGGGAAAATAAAGAACCCCTTTTCACATGTGAAGTTACTCCTCATCACCTTTTCCTTTCTACTCGAGATTGGGAAAAACTCCGGTCTTTCGGAAAAATGAATCCTCCTCTCAGGGGAAGCCACAGTATTAAAGCTCTCGTAAATGGGATTAACGATGGCACTATTGACATGGTAGCTTCGGATCATGCCCCGCATCTGGAATCTGAAAAAGATGTCGATATAAGAGTTGCTCCTTCGGGAGTGCCCGGAGTCGAGACTCTCATGCCTCTTATGCTTGCTGCAGTAAGAAAAAACATCCTGCCGCTTTCACGGATGATTATGCTTACAAGCTGGAATCCGGCAAAAGCCTTTGGGCTGGACCGCAAATCCAAAGGCAGGCTTGAGGTGGGTTTTGATGCAGACCTGATTATTGTAAATCCCCGTGAGCTTCGCCCTATAAAGGCCGAGTTCCTGCACAGTAAAGCGGGCTGGACTCCTTTTGAAGGCATGGAAGGAGTTTTTCCAGAGTATACTTTATCCAGGGGGGAGATAGTCTGGACTGAGGAGTCAATTAATGCAAAATCTGGGCGGGGTAATTTCCTCGAAGGCAGGGGAAAAAGATCCGAAGAGGACGAAGAAGCCCTGGAAGGGGCTGACGAAACTCAGGATTAAGAAACAGGTTTTAAGATGGCTTGGTGAGAAGCTTTAGGTGAAAAACTTTAGGTAGAAACTTTAGGTGAGAAACTTTAGGTGAGAAATTTTAAGTGAGAAACTTTAAGTGAGAAACTTTAAGTGAGAAGAATTAGCGGAGAAGGTTTAATTGAGAAGCTTTAGCAAAAACGGAAAAACTGAAAACCAGTTTTCCAGAAAAGTTGAGTAATATCATAAGGGCCTTGAGATATCATATAATAGAGGCCCTGGATATTTTATTTTTTCTTAATAAAAGTCAACCGAGTCGAGCTGGGACTGCAAAAGCTCCTGATGCTTTTTTTCCAGAAACTTGTAGACTGCGCCGTGGGTAGCTCCATCGAGCAGCATCCTTATAGCTGTTCGGATTATAGTGTTCTGTTCTGGATGCCCAAGTATGGATACGGTTTTTCCGTATACCGAGATCTTGACGTTTATCAGGGTCTCTGCAAGTTCTCTGGTTCTTCCATTTCTTCCTATTATCCGGCCCTTTATCCGTTGCAGCTCTTTTGGAGTAGTAGCAACGTCGGAAAGGTCGATAACCTCAAGCATAAGCATCTCATCTTCTAGGAGTTCGAGAGCTTTTTCGGGACTAAAACCTCTCCCTATTGCTTTAAGAGTTTCGAGAACCCTGAACTCTTTTAATGGGTCTTCCTCACAGGTGACATCTATCTTCCCGCTTTCGCTGTCAACCTCCACTTGGCACGCGTTTTTGTCCTCGATAAACTTTTTTGTTTCTCCTTTCGGACCTATAATTGCTCCAACTCTTTCTTTGGGGATTTTGACATACTGGGTCATATTATTCCGCCTGTATCTTTTTAAGTAGTTCTTCTGTTTTGTCCTTTATCCCATAGCGGCTGAAGAACCTAAGTATATTTTGCACGTCCCTATAAAGGAATTCTCGGGCGTTGGGATGTTCAAGGGTCACGGACTGGCCCATATCGATAAATATGGGAGTTATATTATTTGGGTCAATCAAGATATTGTATTCGCTCAAGTCGGCGTGTACAAGGTTTGCTTCTTTGTAGAGAAGGCGCATATATTCGACAATTGTATCGTAAACTAGTTTTACCTCATCATTTTCAAGAGGCGTATTTTTAAGGAGAGGATATGGTACCTCTTTTTCTCCCATAAATTCCATTATAAGAATATTTTTCTCGGCCAGCACAGGTTCAGGGACCCGGACTCCTGCGCTTTTCGCACGTTTCAGGTTCTGGAGTTCCTTGCGTGTCCATGCAAAAATAATGTCTCGCTTGTTATTTCGTATGTTTGTAAAGCGAGGATCCTTCATGATATAGGCGTCCATAGCCTTGAAGGTGCTGCTGGAAATTCTATATATTTTTATAGCCAGTTCCTTTTCCGGGCCTTCCGCATAGAACACATTTGCTTCCTTTCCAGTACTGATGGATCCCCCCATTGCCTTTATTATGCCCTTGTTGGATAGAGTATATAGAATTTTAAGGGTGGGCACGTCGAATACGTTTTCTTCTACTTTCAACCGCTCGGAGTCTTTATCTCTTGCCCGAGCCTTATCTTTAGCGCTGTCGATACGCCTTATTTTCTTTTCCTGATCCATTCTGTTATCCTTTAAGGTACCCTTTCCTCTCAAGCCAGTCTACCTGCGGCCTTGTGTACTTCCAGATCACATCTGCCTTTTCATTCTGGAACTCCCAGGGCACGACAATAACGACGTCTCCTTCTCGAATCCAGGTTTTTTTCTTCATTGAACCCGGAATCCTTCCCATACGAACGACCCCATCCATGCAACGGAGCCTCAATCGGTTTGCACCCAGGAGACTCTCTACAGTTGCCAGGATCTCGTTATTTTCCCTGCGCGGTGTGCGCACTCTTGTAACGGTTTCTTCCGTTGTGGGTTTGGCTTTGGATGTAGGTTTCTTTAAGTCTGCCAGTTTGATACCTCATTATATGTAGTTTATATTATAGTTAGATCTTTTATTTTTATACCTTTAAATCCCTTATATATCGTTTTTTCGAGTTTTAAGGTTATTCGTCATGCAGCTTTCAACTTTCTGTTATTATTTTAATGCTGCGCTTTTTTGCTTTCTTTTACGCTCTTCTTATTTTTATTTTTTTCCAAGTCTCCATGCAAGCGACAGGTATATATATCTGACATTCCTTTGTATGTCTCACGCGCAAAACAAGTGCGGTTTGCTCTTGAATTAGTGATTTGAGAGTGAAAATCAGGGTTTTAACGAAACAGATTTTCATCAATTGTTTAATTTGTTTTTTCAGAATGTCCCTGAACAAAAAGATTTATATATTATAACTGATGTATGTATGTTCCCTGTCTCAGCACGAGATTTTTGTGCTGGAAGGATTTTCTCATAGTCATCTGGTTGAAGTTCCTTCTTAATTTCAAAGGGAATAGATACCTTTAAATACTATGAACGCATAACTATAATTTCCTGCATTATAAATGCAGCAATTACTGTTCATCTTTTAATGGAGTCAGGAGTTGTTTCCTGTCTGACGAGGATTTTGTCGGTTCGGTTAATTCTGGGCGGTGAGAGTTTTTCATAACAGATCATCGCGAAACTGAAATAACTGAATTGATAGTTGTTAGTGCAAGTTTCTGCGACCAAGACCTTTATTTTGAAGTGTGCGATACATTAACAATTCTGGTTGATCCTGCCAGAGGTTACTGCTATCGG
>DATMYS010000204.1:0-2663 GCA_035560835.1 Methanosarcina sp. | reverse complement strand
TCCAAAAAATAAGCAGGGGAGATGCAGAAAATAAATGAAAAACAATAAATAAACTTAAAGAGAGTAAATAAACTGAGAATATGCAGAAAACATGTAGAAAACATGCCAAAAATAGACAAAAAAAGGTAAAAACTTTTTTCTGTAAAAAAACATAAAAAGCAATATATACAAGCGGTTCCTTTCCTAAAAGAATTCTGGCACAGCAGAATTGAAAAATAATTCAATTATATCTGTTTATCAAGTTTAGCTCTTTAGATTAATTTCAGGCAATTGGCAGAAAAAGGATTCAGATGACAATCAAATGCAAAAAATGTAATCATGACGCCATAGTTTTTCAGAAATATTCGGGGATGCACCTTTGCAAGAAACATTTTGTAGAAGATGTAGAGAGGAAAATCAAACTGACAATTCGAAAAGAGTACAGCGTCCGTAAAAATGACGTGATAGCTGTTGCCCTGAGTGGAGGTAAAGACAGCTCGGTTGCCCTCCACATAGTGCACAAAATTCTGGGAAACAGGCCGGACATTGAAATCGTTGCAATTTCAGTGGATGAAGGAATAAATGGATATCGCCCTCATTCCCTCGAAGTTGCAAAAAGCCTCACAAAGATGCTTGGGGTGCGGCATATTATAAAGTCCTTCAAAGATGTACACGGAGTAACTATGGACGAGCTGGCAGCAATGGACCGGGAAAAAGGTACATGCAGCTACTGCGGCGTCCTCAGGAAAAATATTCTCAACAGGGCTGCTCTTGAAATCGGGGCAACAAAACTCGTCACAGGGCATAACCTGGATGATGAAGCCCAGACCATTCTTCTCAATCACTTCAGGGGAGATATGGAGCGCATGGTAAGGCTTGCTCCGCCTGCAGCTATTGAAGGCCTGGTCTTGCGGGCAAAGCCCCTTAGGAAAATCCCTGAAAAAGAGGTGGCACTCTATGCCCTTGTAAATTCCCTCCCTGTGGACTTCAGCGAATGTCCGTATGCAGGAGAAGCCCTGCGAGGTGAGATAAGGGAGCTTCTGAACAATTTTGAGGCAAAACACCCTGGAACCAAATATTCCCTGCTCAGGGGCTTTGACAAACTCGCGGGAGCGCTCGCAAAGGAAATGCCTCCCGCAAAAATTGGAAAATGCAGGATTTGCGGGGAGACTTGCACTGAAGATGTATGCCAGGCCTGCAAATTGCTCGGCCGAGCTTAAAAATATAAATTAAAAATAAAAGAAGTAGCCTCTCAGAAATTAACCTTTCAAAGCTGATCCTTCAGAATTATCTTTCAGAAATTAACCTTTCAGAAAGATCTTCGAGAAACTAACATCTCGAAAAGACCTTTCATAAACTAACTTTTTAGAAACTATCCGGGTCTGAGAGCAGATATGAAGGATCATAGAGCTTTCTTCCTTTTTTGGTTAGGTAGAGGCGTGTCCACAGGACAGCCGTGAGAGGTTGTAAAATCACAATCGGTATCATATATGTGATTGCTGCTAACAGGATGCTTCCCGAGTCTATAAATTCGCTGACAAAACCATTGATTAGAGCCAGCCCGATAGTGATTATCCAGATAAGGAAAACATCCAGCTTATTATTCGTAAAGAAATGAAAACTCTCACTCAAAGCCTCTAGGGGTTCAAGCTCGTCTATCACAAGGGCATAGCTACTGAGGGAAAATACGAGATTAAGAACTATTATATAAACCGTCCAGAGAATGACTCCTATACCGAGCGTGGCCATTCCATTTACCGAGGCTTCCGGATTTTCGATAAGCGTACTCAAGTCCCCTACTGCAAAGGCTCCGGGCACTATAAATACGATTCCTACAAGCAGAAGCAGGGTAATCAACAGGATTGCAAGGAAAAGCCTGAAGGTGTTCTTTGAACTTGAAACCAGCATATCAAAGATCCCGGCATCTCCTGTCTCGGAGACCTTTTTTGCCATCCCTATCGCTCCTGCTGTGAAGAAGGATTGCACGAACATTGCAAATAGGAAAAATCCGAGAATAAGAACTAAGGACAGCCCAAGGTTCTCAGAAAAACCTTTCCACAATATGGAAATAATTTCCTTGTTGGAGATGGTAGCAGGATCGATAATACTTCCTGTGTTTGAGGTAAAGAGCAAAATGCCCATCAAGCCAAAGAAAAGGACATAAAGAATCATATTGATAAGAAAATTAAGGACGAACGGAATACAGATGTTTAAATTTCTAAACCAGCTGCTAAATCCCCTGTTAAGTATTGTTCCAAAATCTTCATACATGTGCCGTGACCTTCCAATTATAAGGGCAGTGCTCCTGCATTTCTCTTGCAAACATACCCAAACAGATTGCAAAAGTATAACTAGTATGCAGGCTCACAGATACCATTTTTGAATACATATGCAGAAGATAAATATATAATCTCTTATTTTTCGTACAAGGGTAATATAGTTAGGGACCAGAGGAAGGCCAGATTAATACCAGAATTTCTCTCTATTAATTTACGAATTTTCTGCTAAAAAATGATTTATTTTGGAATCGATGCACTGGGCCTATGGTCTGTGATCCCCTTGAGAACAGGTAGCCAGGAAGAGGTTCTCAAATTAGAATATCAAGCTAACAGAAATATGCCTGTAATATCAATTGTAAATATTCAGAATAGTTAAGCCTTTGAAGATTGACAAAACTTCATTGG
>DATMYS010000203.1:0-5638 GCA_035560835.1 Methanosarcina sp. | reverse complement strand
AGATAAGCCTATTTTATATAGCTTCCCAGAAAGAGTAAAAACAAAAAGATGTCTTATAATGAACAGAGCTGCCCGATTCTTTAAAAGCGGAAATTTCTGCCAGGGAATTCCTGTAATGCATATCCTGTATCTCCTGCTCATCCTTATAGCTCCTTTTGCAGGGGTGAATCTCCTTTTCCTCCTATCTGTAGCTCTTTTCCTGGGAATAAGGCTTTCTAGAAACTCTTTTTTCTGTGACAGAGATGTTACCAGCCTTACTTTTTCCCTGACTATCATGCTCTTTGTTTCCGTGATTTCGGGGAGCTCTTCTTACAACTATCCTTTCTACATAGTACTCGCCGCATTTGCAATTGCGGCAGTAGGAAACCATAAAACTTCTTTTTCGGAAACCGATTCTGTACCTGGTTTTAATTTAAGGCGGAGGAGAATCAAAAAGAGGAGTTTTTCAATACTCTGGAGTTCGGCTTTCCTAGCACTTCGGATTGCTGCCGCATTCTTTGCCGCAAGCTGGATTGTCTACTGGCAGGGACTTTCGGTCTCATATAATCTGGTTTTCTTTATAGCTGTTATTGGGGCGGTTACAGGTTCTCTTTTCGAGTCAATCCCCTCCAAAATAGACAAGAATATTTCTGTGCCACTGGGTGCAGGCATGACGATGTGGATTTTTGAGGATTTCAGATACTGGGTGCCTCCTGAAAAAATGGTCATCGCACTTGTATTTTCGTTTTTCCTGGGTGTACTGGCTTACAGGGCGAAGATTGCAGATGTCTCTGCCCTTCTGAGTGCCGCCCTTCTTGGAGTCCTGATAATCGTCTTCAGCAAGCTTTCCTGGTTCCTGCTTTTGCTCACATTTTTTATTCTTGGAGGCGGGTTTACAAAATATAAATATGCATATAAAGAATCCATAGGGATTGCACAGGCTAAAGATGGTATCCGGAGTTACGAAAACGTATTTTCGAACAGTACGGCAGCCCTTGTCCTTGCAGTAGCATACGGAGTTTTCCCGGAGCACAGCCTTCCGATCGTCTATGCCTATATGGGCACGGTTGCAACAGCTACCGGAGATACCCTGGCAAGTGAAATCGGGACAACGGCAAAAGGAAGGCCAAGAATGATAACAACCCTGAAACTTTCGGAACCCGGAGTTGACGGGGCCGTATCGTTGCTTGGCGAATTTGCTGCAATCTTTGGTTCTGCAGTGATAGGAGTCCTTGCATACGTACTGGGAATCTCAGACAATTTTATATTAACAGTTCTCATTACAACGGCAGGAGGCTTTGTCGGGACAAATATGGACAGCCTTCTTGGGGCTACGCTTCAGAAAAGTGGAGTACTTTCAAACAGCGGAGTCAATTTTGCGGCGACTTTTGCAGGTGCAGGAATTTCCGCAGTTCTGTATTTCCTTATAACTTGAACTGGGTACGGAATAAGTCTTATAACCTATTTTCATTTCCTTAGACCCTTTCTTCGACTCTCTAACTTTTTACACTGTTTTTGGGGATTTTTAAAACTTTTTCAGGCTTCTTATACATTTTTCTCCGGCTTTTTACACCTTTCTCAGGTTCCTTTTACTTTTTTCCAGGATACGCACTCTCTAAAAGAGGCATCCATTTATATTTTCATAACATATCCTTAAGTAAACAGGGTTACTAAACCATTCCAATTCTCACTTATTCGATTTTTAATTTTCAAGCTTATAGGAAGATTCCCAGATGACAGAAATTGAATATAAAGGCAAGAAAATCCTTCTCGTAATCGCCCAGGAGCAGTTCAGGGACGAGGAATGTTTTGTTCCTAAACAGCTTTTTGAGGCTGCAGGAGTAAAAGTTACTGTTGCAGCCGAATCTACGAACACTGCAAAAGGGGTGCTAGGCGGCACAATCAAGCCTGATATCACGATCTCGGATGCTAGAATTGGCGATTACGATGCAATAGTAATCTCAGGGGGTTCAGGCTCGAGAAAATACCTGTGGGACAACAAGTCTCTACAAACGCTTGTAAAGAAAGCAGATGCTCTGAAAAAGGTAATCTCGGCAATTTGTATTTCCCCTGTAGTACTGGCAAGAACAGGTATCTTGAAGGGCAAAGAGAGTACAGTCTTCAAAAGTCCGGATACTGTAAGCGAACTTAAGGAACACGGAGCTGTCTATCTGGACAGGGAAGTAGTGGTTTCGGGCTGTGTGGTCACAGGACGAGACCCTGCAAGCGCGGACGCGTTTGGAAAAGCCGTACTTGAGGCCCTGAAAAAAGCTTAATTCTCATCAAAGATCCTGAAATGAAGATCTTCTTTATCGAAAAATTAAATTTCCTTTATCGAAAAAGCAGGTACTTTTTACCGAAAAAGTTGTCTGAGAATCAAATTTCTCCAGATACCGGATGTGCTTATTTATGACAGCGGAACTTGAAGCCATACTGGCTTATCACCAGGCAAGTAAACACAACTTCAAAACTTATGCTCCGGGTCCTCACCGCATGGATATGTCTATCAAGCCAGATCCTTTCCTTAACTATCATGGAACTCGACTTTTGGATCTGGAGATCTGGAGCGATGAGCAAATAAAAGCTGAGACTTTTCCTGCCTATGAACAGGCTTTCTCACCGGAAAAACTCAAGCCATCTGAGCTGAATGCGAAATCGATTTCCAGGCTCTTTTTTGACAGCTTTGCTATCTCGGCCTGGAAAATGGCAGGCGGTACAAAATGGGCTCTTCGCGTCAATCCCTCAAGCGGAAATCTTCATCCTACCGAGGTATACCTTCTTTCCGGTCCTGTGAAGGAGCTTCTGAAAAACCCGTCTGTATGCCATTATGCTCCTTTGCCTCATGCCCTTGAACTCAGAACAGAATTTTCCCCGGCTACCTGGAAACTGTTAATTTCGGGCTTTCCTGAAGGCACTTTTTTCGTGGGTCTGAGTTCAATTTTTTGGCGGGTTTCCTGGAAATACGGGCTCAGAGCTTTTCGATATACACAGCATGATATAGGGCATGCAATTGCTGCCCTGACCTTTGCTGCTGCCGGGCTTGGCTGGAAAACAAGCCTTCTTGCGGACATGAGTTCGGAAGATATTGCAGCGCTTCTTGGCATTTCCGGAGAGAAAGATCCTGACAAACAGGATCCTGCCTGCCTGCTTGCGGTCTATCCTGCAGGAAAAAACTGTACAAGTAGCAGAATTCCCTCCGGGGCGATTACTGCTTTTAAAAACCTTTCCTGGGAAGGTGTTCCTAAAAGCCTAAGCCCAGGGCATGTTGAATGGGTAGGTATTGAAAAAGCGGCCTCGGCAGCTCAAAAGCAGGGAACAGATTTCCTGGAGAAAAGAGAAGGATCAAGAGAAGAACCAATAGAAGGATCAAGAGAAGAACCAATAGAAGGATCAAGGGAAGAACCAATAGAAGAACCTAAATCCAACATGCAGGCTGCTTCATCGCTGAAAACAAGGAACTTCAGGAACCTGTCCGAGCTTGAGACAGTTCCCCTTCGCGGCGTTATACGTGGAAGGAGAAGTGCTATCGAAATGAATAATAGTGCATACCTGGAAAATGAAACTTTCTATGCAATGCTGAGAAGAACCCTTCCAAAAAATAATCCGATTTTCAATTCCCTTGCTTTTGGTTCCTTTTCTCACCTTCTTCTTTTCGTAAACCGCGTAAAGGATCTACTTCCGGGACTTTATATTTTCCTTCGCAAACCCGAGGAAAAAGAGAAGTTTAAAGCTGCGATCAGGCCGGACTTTTTATGGGAAAAGCCAAAAAATTGTCCTTCAGACCTTGAGTTTTACCTGCTGATGGAAGAAACCCTGAGTTCTTTTGCAGCCCAGCTTTCCTGTGCCCAGCGAAAAGCCGCAGATGCCTGTTTTACTGCCTGCATGCTTTCGGAATTCGAAGAGCCTCTGAACAGGTTCGGGGCCTGGATATATCCGTACCTTTTCTGGGAATGCGGAATTCTGGGGCAGTTTCTTTACCTTGAAGCCGAAGCAAATGGACTCAAGGGCTGTGGAATCGGGTGTTTCTTCGATGACCCTTTGCATGACGCTATAGGGCTCAAAGGGCTTAAATTCCAGGATCTTTACCATTTCGCTGTTGGTTATTCACTTCCGGAGATAGGCGTTGTAACTCTTCCTGCATATGAAGAGTAACTTTTTATTCATTTCTCTGTCTTGAGATTTGTGATTTTACAGATAAATCAACACACTTCTCAAGAGGGCAATGTATCAGAAGCTCTGTAAATTCGGAGTTAATCCGTACTCTTTTTCTTGATCACAAAAGAGAGATATCATTTTCACTGGTGCACAGGCTTTATATCAAAAACTATGTATCGGAGATTCGAATTTATAGAGCTTTCGGTATACTGCCCTGTTTTTTGTTCTCTTCTCTGTATTTTTATTCCTTTTTCTGTTCTTCGCTTTCGTTCTTCTTTCCTCTTCTCAAACTTCTTCTGACAACCCCGGGCTGTGCAGGCGGAACAGGCAGTTCGCACTCTGAGGTCAGGTCACATTCCACTACAATTCCCCGCAGCAGTCTGCCTAGAATATCCGAACCTGTAATAATTCTTTTCTCCTGGCTCCAGTAGAGGATAAGATCCTGGTCGATCACATCGTCTTCAGGATATTGCGGATACACCTTGAACTGCCGGATTACTTTCTCAAGCCTGGTCTTGGGAGATTTCACGACAACCGGGAAGTGGCAGTAAGAAAGCGGAATAAATGGGCCTTTTTTATAAACCGCATCCCGGAGAAAGTGATCCGCATCAAGCACCATGACAGGTTCATCCTGAAGGCTGGTAATGATTACCCACTTTTTCCCGGAAGCTTCGACTTTTTGCAGAAATGGGTCAGTCGGTTCTCTTTTAAAAGAAGGAAATACCGGACGGTTATTTTCCACAGGAAGCGAGATTATGCTTCTCTCGTCTATTAGCGAGCCCTCATCGGAAATACTGACATCGTCTATGGAGAGAAAGTTCAGGGCCCCTATTCCCTCAAAAGTGCCAATATCGGACTTTCCCGACTCGATGTGCTTTTCGAGCATAATCCGCATAGACTGTTCCTTGAAAAGTTCAAGTTTCTCCCTGCCGAGCCACCAGTCAAGAATAAGGGCTGTAGGTTTGGCAACCGGATAGAGTAGCATCTGATAGAAGCGGACTACAGGAGTTAGTTTCGCTCCGAGTGACAGGGCATTTCGGGAAAAATAGGCCTGGGGTGCGATCTCTGCGAAACTGGTGATTACGAAAGTAGAGAAGAGGAAAGCTGAGGCTCCTGTCAGTACGGAATCTGTAAGCTGGGCAATGAGGACGTTTGCGGCTATATTTCCCCAGAGCAGTGTCGTAAGCAGGAAATTGGAGTCCCGCCGGATCTGCAAGATTTTGATAGCCTCTTTATTGTCTGCTTCGGCCTCGATCTCAAGCCTGAGTCTTCCAAGGCCAAAAACCCCAATTGTCATTCCGGCAAAAATAGCGGATTGAATCAGGCAGAATATGATCAATATCCAGATAATAATTTCATTCATTGTGAGTCTATAACCTCTATAATCTTCATACTGGCATAATTTAGCATAATTTTATGGGTTAATCCATAGGTTAATCTATCAACGATCTTAAGTATAAGCATAGGTTTAACGGCTTAACCCGTCAATTTTTATATACTTAAC
>DATMYS010000202.1:0-3330 GCA_035560835.1 Methanosarcina sp. | reverse complement strand
CTTCTGTTCCTGCTCTTCTTACATTTCACTTCTCTTGTTATTATATCATGTAATTAAGATTAGATAAAAGATAATTTTTAAAAGGTTAAATACCAGCAGCTACAATAAAAGGAGCACAGGACTTAGGAAGTCATAAAGCTTTATGTGCAGTTTTGGAGTTTAACAGGAATGATCAAAATAACCACTCCTTGCCGAATTCATATGACGCTTATTGATATGAATGCTGAGATCGGAAGAGTCGATGGAGGAGCAGGATTAACCCTTTCCCCTCCCAATATAAATATTACGGCTGAAGAAGCCGATGTAGTCAGTATAGAAGGTCTGCAGGATTTTGCCGATCGAATGAAAAAAGCTGCTGAATCCCTGCTTCCTGAAGGTAAAGGGATTAGAATCAACGTACAAGAAGTGTATCCAGCCCATGTAGGCTTCGGATCAGGGACCCAATCTTCCCTGGCCGCGGCAGCAGCTGTTAATGAACTATATGGGCTTGGGAAGAACGTTAGAGAACTTGCACTTGTAGTAAAAAGAGGAGGAACTTCGGGTATAGGAGTAGCTGCTTTTGAGAAAGGCGGATTTATAGTTGACGGAGGACACAAATTCAAAGATAAAAGTGGTTTTATGCCATCTGCCGCCAGCAAAGTGCCCCCCGGGCCAGTGCTCTTCAGAGAGGATTTTCCTCAATGGGACATGGTAGTAGCAATCCCCAATGAAAAGGGAATGCATGATCAGGAGGAAGTCGAGATCTTCAAGAAATTCTGCCCCCTCCCTGTAGAAGAAGTCAGGGAAATTTCTCATGTCGTGCTCATGCAGATGATGCCTGCCGTAATAGAAGAAGACATAGAGAGTTTCGGGGATGCAGTAAATCATGTCCAGACTGTCGGTTTTAACAAAAGGGAGAACCTTATCTGGCCGGAGTTTGTGAAAAATATCGCTTCTTTCATGCGCAGCCGGAGCTACGGAGCCGGGGTAAGTTCCTTTGGGCCTGTAGTATATTCCTTTGTAGACAACAAAGCAGAAGGTAGGCAGCTTCAGGCGGAAGTCCAGAAAATTCTTGACGACTCCGTTGGAGGGACTGTTATACTTACCAGGGCAAGAAACCACGGCGCAGAAATATCCCGAGTTTGAAAGCCTTAATTCAGTGAGAATGAGAAGGAAAATTGTTGTGTTCATACTCGGACAGCCTGTGAAGTGATTTCCCGACTGATCCGAGTGAGTCCACATGTATGACCACGTTTGAAAGATAGTTAAGTCCGTGCATCGTTCTGTGCCGTACTATACAGCAATTGCATGCCCTTCTTCAATCGAAAGAAACAGGTCTACCACAACATTTACTTCCGCATACAACCTGTGCCTAGGCAGTCAACTCTTACTTCAGTCACATCCCTTACTTTTATTGTATTGACTGCCTAGTGAATTTCATCAACAATACCTGATCCACATCATCAAGCATACGGAAAAGTATTGATAATTGAGAAAGAAAGGTTTTGAATTATTCCTTAAAACCACTGGTCAAGAGTTTTCTGTCTAGCTCCAGAGGCGGCTTTAAGGCGTTCTGCAGCTTTTCCCACCCTGTCAACCGAGAAGTCGTGACTCTCGCAGAGGAATTCGAGAAGTTTTTCAGAGTTAGGTTTTTCCCATCTTATTTCGTAATCATTCGTCACTTCAGGGTGTAGAAAAATTTCTCTTATTCGGTCAACTGCTTCGATTTCTGCATTTTTTTCGTGGAGTACGGCATAAATATCCCCATGTTTTTTAATTAATTTGAGGGCTGTTTTGGGGCCCACTTTCTCCAGACCTTTGTTATAATCTGTGCCCACACAGATCGCGATATCTATGAGTTGCTCCCTGGTAATTTCCAGAGCTTTAAGAGTTTCATCCAGTTCGATTTTTTCGGGCTCGATGTCAACGTAAATATTCTTTCCCGGAAGCTTGCGTTTTCCTGTTACAGCTAGGTTTCTGACAACGACCGGAGCCCCGAAAAGGAATGAATCATAATCCTGTGAAGAAACGCAGTTGGCATCTTTTTTGAGAACCATATGTGCAGCTTGTGCTTCACCTTCACAGGGGGCCTGGACAAAAGGAACTCCCATAATGCCGAGGAGATATTTAGAGTCTTCAACAATTTCCTGGTTTACTTTCGAAGAAGCCTGAGCATACTTATAAGCCGATTCAAGATCCCCTATAGCCTTTGCATTCTCCCATTTTTCCCGAGAGGATTCTCTTATTTCTTTCCTTCGGTCCAGGGTTTCGGACTTGAGATCAGGAGGCTTGCCGTCAAACACAAAAAGAGGTTTGACACCGGCTTCCACAAGGCTCGCTGTTCGGTATAGCAGGCCTGAGAGATGGGAGGTCACTCTCCCTGCGGAGTCAACCAGAGGACTTCCATCCCGCTGGCGAATAATGCTCAAAAATTGGTGCAACGTGTTAAACGCATCAATTGCAACCACCTGATTTGTAAGATCCGAAAGCTCAACTTTTTTTTTCTGGAGCAAGTCGCCTATATCTGTGCCCATATTTTCCCTCAAGTGTTTGAAATTTACCAGAAAGCCTCAGCGCTTTCATTACCTTCCTTTCCTTCTTAGTCTTTTCTTACTCTTTCAACTTTTCAACTGTTACGCAGAAAGTTGATATCAAGATACTTTACTGCGGGTCAATTTCAAAACGCTTTACAGCAAGTCAATATCAAAGATGCTTTACAGCACTCATGTGAATTACTGCTCAATACGCTTTATATGTACTGAAGTCTTATATTTACCGCGTATCAGAGTTGTCCTGAGATACTTACCGATGAATGTACACTGTAAAAAGACAGTACTACTCAGGAGAAAAAAAGAAATGTAATGTGATTTCATTCCATTGGTCATCGGTTAAGGAAAAATCGTTATCAATTGCATTGATTTCATAAAATTTGTTAAATTATTCATCAAATGCAAAACTGGAATGTGATATCGATTTCAATTTAAACACTAAACATTTGGGTTTGAGTTTTTCCGCCGAAATCGATATCACCAGCTCAAAATCCTTAACCGAATACAAATGCATGTAAACTATATTTTCTCGAACATTGCGAGCTATCGCTCGCGATGATCTAACTCTATCAAGCATAGATTGAATCAAAATCTTACACATTATGCAAGGATGATAAGCAGGGTGTCCAGAACCATCATACCTGGTTTCAAATCCACTAAAATCCATCTCATCCACAAAAGACTCAACCAAATAGCAGATAATGATCTGAAGGAATAAGATCTCGGATATCTGGAGGTAAAGTCCAAATTTGATTCTTTAAAGATTTAATGAAAACCATAAACCAAAAAATTAGTAGAATAT
>DATMYS010000201.1:0-8142 GCA_035560835.1 Methanosarcina sp. | reverse complement strand
GTGGGAATTCCAATATTATTAAATGACTTTTAAATGACTTTTTTGGGGGAAGTTATGAAAATAAAATCTGTTAATCCTTACACTGAAGAGGTAAACTGGACATATGACTCATTTTCTTTCGGGAAATGTGAGTCCAAGATTGAAAATTCCAGGGCTGCTTTTTCCGGGTGGAGTTCATTGTCCACTGAGGAAAGAACAAAATACTTTTCAAGGGTTGGAAAAGTCCTCAGGCAGAATACCGAGATTTATGCCGAAATCATTACGAAGGAAATGGGAAAACCTATCAGGCAGTCAAGAGGAGAGATTGAAAAATGTGCCTGGCTCTGTGATTATTACGCGGAAAACGCGGTCGAACTTCTGAAAGATGAAGTTGTGGATACCGGAGCTGAGAAAAGTTACGTAACCTTTGAGCCTCTTGGAATAATTCTTGGGATTATGCCCTGGAATTTCCCGTTCTGGCAGGTTTTCAGGTTTGCAGTGCCTGCAATGTGTGCGGGAAATGTGTGCGTAATCAAGCATGCCTCGAATGTGCCCGCTTCGGCGCTGGAAATCGAAAAAATATTTCTTGAGGCCGGATTTCCTGAAAACGTTTTCAATACCCTGTTAATTGACTCAAAAACTGCAATGGAAATTATTGAAGAAGAAATGGTAGATGGAGTTTCGCTTACCGGTAGCATAGGCGCAGGCTCGGAAATCGGGGAGCTTGCAGGGAGCCTGGTAAAGCCACTTGTACTTGAGCTGGGAGGTTCGGATCCTTTTATAGTACTTGAGGACGCTGATATAGAGAGAGCTGCACAGGTTGCTGTAAAGTCCCGTTTTCTAAATACCGGACAGAGCTGTATTGCTGCCAAGCGATTTATTGTCCTAGAAGATATTGCTGTTGACTTTATCGAAGCATTTGAACTTGAAATGCAGGAATTGAAAATCGGGGACCCTATGGATGAGGAAACCGATATTGGGCCTCTTGCAAAGAAAGAATTTCTAGATAGTCTTGAAAGAGTCTTGAAAGACGCAAAAAAGAAAGGTGCAGAACCTTATGTTTACGGAGAAGAACATAACAAAGGTTTCTTCTTCAGGCCTACCCTCATTCCTGCAGCCAGTACTGATATGAAGGTTTGCAATGTAGAGGTTTTCGGACCCATTGCCCCGGTGATCACCGTAAAGGACGAAGATGAGGCCATCAAAGTTGCAAACTCCACAGAATTTGGGCTCGGAGCCGAGATATGGTCAGGAAACCTTGAAAGGGCTCAGAGGCTAGCAAAAAAAATAAAATCCGGATTTGTAGCCATTAATGGGATGGTTAAATCCGATCCGAGGCTGCCTTTTGGAGGAGTAAAAAAATCCGGAATCGGGCGAGAACTTTCTCATTATGGGCTCAAGGAATTTGTAAACATAAAGACGGTTGTAGTCAATAAGTGAATCTAAAGAGCTGAGAATTGATTGAAGTTTTTATCGAATTAACCTTAACCAGAACTTATCAAGAGAATTTGTTTAAGCTTGAGAGTCTGTTTGCTTAAACTTGAGAGTCTTTATTTGTAAACTTGAGACTCTGCTTTTTTAAGCTTAATTAATCTGCTCAAGGCTGAACAATAAATTAATTTAAGCTTACAACTTAACCAAGGCTTAATAAACAAACCTGAGTAAGCTAAATTCGACCTGAAAAAAAGCTAGATAGCCATATTGGGGTTTTTTCATGAAAGCTTCTGATCTTTTTGTTGCCCAGCTTGAAGAAGAAGGTGTTGAATATATATTTGGACTTCCAGGCGAGGAAAACCTTCACCTGCTTGAATCCCTTAGGACTTCCAGAATCAAACTGATAGTAACAAGACATGAGCAGGCTGCGGCGTTTATGGCTGCAACATATGGGAGGCTGACCGGAAAGCCAGGGGTCTGTTTATCAACGCTTGGACCCGGAGCCACAAATCTTGTTACAGGCGTTGCCCAGGCACAACTGATAGGAGCGCCTCTTATTTCCATATCAGGACAGAAGGCTTTGACTGACAACTGGCAGGCACGTTTCCAGCTTGTAAATACTGTTAGAATGATGGAGCCTCTCTGCAAAAAGGCTGTGTCCATTACTGATCCAGGGATGATCCCTACAGTGATCCGTAATGCCTTTAAACATGCCGAAGCTGAAAGGCCAGGAGCTATACATATTGAGCTTCCGGAAGACGTAGCTGAAGAAGAAACTGAGGCGACAGTGCAGAAGCGAAGCGAAATTAAAATTCCTTACCCTAATCCCGAGGCTGTAAAAAGAGCTGCGACCATGATCTGTGAGGCTAAAAATCCCCTGATCATAGTTTCCTCAGGAGCAAACCGAAAAGCAGTCACTGAGGAGCTTGAAGGTTTTGTTGGGCGAACAGGCATCTACCTAGTGCATACCCAAATGGGAAAAGGAGTCGTTCCTGATGACTGCAGCTACAGTCTCTTTGCCACAGGGATTCATGCAAGGGACTATGTTAACTGTGGAATTGATGGGGCTGACCTTATTATAACTATTGGGTACGATATAGTCGAATATCCTCCTTACCTGTGGAACAGGACACTGGACAAGCAGATCATAAATATTGATTTTGTGGAATCCGTACCTGACAGATACTTTAATCCCACAGTAGAAGTCATCGGGGATATTGTCTCTTCAATCCGGGAACTTGCTGCGAGTATTCCGGAAAAACGGGAATTTCCGATCTTTGAACACATCAGGAGTTTCATTGAAGAAAAAATAAATGCTGCTGCCAGGAAAAGCTATCCTCCTCTCCCACAGGCCGTAGTTCAGAGTGTCAGAAAGGTGCTGGGGAGAGAAGACATAATTACACTGGACAACGGGATTTATAAGCTCTGGTTCGCTCGCCTTTACAAGACCTATGCTCCCAATACCGTGCTCCTTGACAATGCCCTTGCAACTATGGGTGCAGGGCTCCCTTCAGGGATTACCGCAAAGCTTCTTCATCCCGAGCGCCGCGTACTTGCAATCTGTGGGGACGGGGGTTTCATGATGAACTGCCAGGAACTTGAGACTGCAATCCGCTATGGAATTCCTATTGTTGTCCTTATCCTCAATGACAATGGTTTCGGCTTTATTAAATGGAAGCAGAAAACGATGCATTTTGAGGATTTCGGGCTGGACTACGGAAATCCTGATTTCTCTCGCTTTGCCGAGAGTTTCGGAGCTGTGGGTTTCAGGATCAAGGAAGGTGATGAGCTTGCAGAAGTTCTGGAGAGAGCTTTTGCCTTGAATAGGGTGGCAGTTATTGAGTGCCCGATCGACTATTCTGTAAACTATGAAACTTTCTCAATAGAATTGGGAAAACTTACATGTGAATTCTGATTGAAGCATGTAACTCAGATGTGAACCTGTAAACTCTGATTCGAACATATGAATTCTGACTGGAAGATCTCTACAAGGCTTGCAGTTTAAATCCATGAAAGCTCTGTACCGTTAAAATCAAGCCCTGGGGGAAAATAATTGGGAGACGAGGGAAATAAGGAGGGGTATCCTATCCACTCACACGACGTAGTTATAGTTGGAGCCGGACTTACCGGGCTTCGGGCAGCGATTGAAACTGTAGATCAGGGACTTGACACAGCCATCATTTCCAAAGTGCACCCTCTTCGATCTCATTCCGTGGCAGCTCAGGGAGGGATAAATGCAGCTTTAGGCAATGCCGTAGCCGATGACTCCTGGGAAGCTCATGCCTTTGATACAGTCAGGGGTTCGGATTACCTGGCTGATCAGGATGCCGTGGAAATCATGTGTAAAAACGCACCTGCTGCGGTAATAGAACTTGAGCATTTCGGGACCGTTTTTTCCAGATTTCCTGACGGCAGAATTGCCCAGAGGCCTTTTGGGGGAGGGATGTTCCCAAGAACCTGCTATGCTGCAGACCGGACAGGGAATAATATTCTGCACTCGCTTTATGAACAGCTTGTTGGCAGGGAAAAAGACGATAAACCGGAGCTGGGCAAGCTTACTTTTTATGAAGAATTTTTTGTAACTTCGCTGGTAAAGCTTAGAGGAGTCCCATTTGAAAAAGGTTCCGGGAAAGAGGAAAGGTGTGCAGGCTGTACAGCAATTAATATCGCTGACGGAAGCCTGCACGGTTTTACCTGTTATTCCCTGCTCCTGGCGACTGGCGGCTTTGGGAGGCTTTTTGACCGTTCCACAAATTCCCTGATTAACACAGGGGACGGAGCTTCCCTTGCGCTTCGAGCAGGCGTGCCTTTGGAGGACATGGAATTCGTGCAGTTTCACCCGACCACCCTTTACGGTACAAATATCCTGATCACGGAAGGAGCAAGAGGGGAAGGTGGCTATCTTCTGAATAACCGGAACGAGCGCTTCATGGAGAGATATGCTCCTGCCTCAATGGAACTTGCCCCAAGGGATATTGTTGCGAGAGCCATCCAGCAGGAAATCGAGGAAGGCAGAGGATTTGAGGATGGTTACGTCCTTCTTGACCTCAGGCACCTCAAGGAGGAGAGAATTGCAGAACGCCTGCCCGGGATAAGGCTTATTTGTCTGGACTTTGCAGGCATTGACCCTGTTGAAGCTCCGATTCCTGTACAGCCAGGCCAGCACTATTCCATGGGAGGGATTTCGGCAGGCAACTCCCTTGGAACCGAACTGGCGGGACTATATGCGGCAGGGGAATGCGCCTGCATAAGCGTGCATGGGGCAAATCGGCTGGGGGGTAATTCTCTTCTTGATGCCGTGGTTTTCGGCAAACTTGCAGGGCAGGAGATCGGAAAATCGTTCCCGGCGTCTGGCTGGGATAGGAAAGGGGCTGAGCAGGCTGTCCTTGAGCACATGCATGAGGAGGAGGCACGGATAAAAGACCTGCTTGCCAAGGAATCCGGGGTCAAAATGTCCGGCCTCAGGGATGAACTGAAGAAAACGATGTTTGAGTATTTCGGAGTTTTTCGGGAAGGGAAAAAGATGGAAAAAGGGCTGAAAAAGCTCCTTGAACTCAAGAACTGCTGCCCTGAGGTCTATATTAATAACAGGTCCGGGGAATTCAATTATGCGCTTATCTATATCCTCGAACTTGAGGGATTATTTGATATTGCAGAAGCTGTTGCAAGGGGAGCTATTGCCAGGCAGGAAAGCCGGGGGTCTCACTCAAGGATTGATTATCCGCACAGGGATGACAAAAAATTCCTCTATCATACTCTCTACCGGCTAAAAGACGGAAAACCTGTACTTGAATCCCTGCCTGTAAGGCCTGGCAGGTTTCCGGTTAAGGAGCGTGCATACTGATGAGATTGAGGGTATTCCGCTTTGACAGAAAAACAGGGAAGTCTCGTTACGATACCTTCGAAATCGAACCCTCTGCAGGGATGACAGTCCTTTCTGCGCTGTTCAAAATTCAGGAAGAGCTTGATGATTCCCTTGCCTTCCGCTACTCCTGCAGGGGTGCAGTTTGTGGGAGTTGCGCAATGCTGATTAATAAGATACCGGGACTTGCCTGCCGGGTCAGGATAAAAGCTCTTCTCAAAGGAGAAGGGAAGATAAAACTAAGGCACTTTCCAGGAATGGAAGAGTCTGTTTCCTGGGACCCTGAAAATGAGGTACTTGTAGAGCCCCTTCCTTCCCTGCCGAAAGTGAAAGACCTTATAGTGGATATGGATAAATTCTTTGAATTTTACAGGGCAGTCAAGCCGACCTTTAAACCGGCTTCAAAACATCCTGAGAGGGAGTGGCTTATGCAGCCCGATGCCGTAAAAGAGCTTGAAAAGTACACAAACTGCATACTCTGTGCGGCCTGTGTGGGTGCCTGCCCTGTCTCAGGAAAAGAAAACGATTTCCTGGGCCCTGCGGCTCTTGCAAAACTATACAGGTTCCATCTCGACCCCCGCGAAGCCGATGATAAATCGAGGCTCATGCTTGCTAACAGTAAATCCGGCTGGTGGGGCTGTGAATTCCATGCCAACTGCAGGGCTGTCTGCCCGAAAGGCGTTCCACCTATTGAGGGCATCGGGAAGGCCAGAAAGGAGATCAAAAAGTCTGGAAAGGGACCTGAGCAAAAATTCTAAAGCTTTCAAATGAGATTTTCTGGGGTGAATTTATTAATCTAAACCGGATAGAGAAAGATTCTCTTGGGGAAATGGAAGTTCCAGCCGACGCTTATTACGGTGTCCAAACCCAGCGGGCTCTCTGTAATTTCCCTGTAAGTGGGCACAGGGCGAGGCCGGAGTTCGTCAGAGCTTATATTCTGGTAAAAAAGGCAGCAGCGCTTACTAATCTGGAACTCGGGGTGCTTGATAGGGATAGAGGAAATGCAATCGTATCGGCAGCCGATGAGGTGCTTTCCGGACTTTCAGGGCGGTATTTGGGCCAGTTTCCTGTGGATATTTTCCAGGCAGGAGCAGGCACTTCTTTTAACATGAATGTTAACGAGGTGCTTGCAAACAGGGCTCTGGAAATTCTGGGCCGAAAAAGGGGAGATTATGGCTTTCTGAGCCCTAACGACCACGTAAATAAGGCTCAGTCAACCAATGACACCTTTCCAACAGCTTCCTGTATAGCTGTCATCTTTGCAGCTGATAGACTTCTTGATGTTCTTGCCTCTCTTTCGGAAGCTTTTAGGGCAAAAGCCGCGGAATTTTCAAAAATTCCCAAGTCAGGCCGGACACATCTTATGGATGCCCTGCCTGTGACTCTTGGCGATGAATTCGGAGCTTATTCTGCTGCGCTGCTAAGGGCTTCCCGCAGGATAAAAGAGCGAAGAAACGATCTACTTGAGCTTCCTTTAGGAGGAACTGCAACTGGAACAGGGGCAAATACCCTTCCGGGGTATAGGGAACTTGTAATTTCAAAACTTTCTGAACTTTGCAAGTTGCCTTTCCGAAAGGCAACGGATAGTTTCGAAGTCTTGCAGAGCCGATCCCAGCTTGCAGCTTTTTCAGGGGCAATTAGGGAGCTCTCGCTGGAACTTATAAGGATAGCCAATGATCTTAGGCTCCTTAATGCCGGTCCTACCACCGGAATTTCCGAAATTGAGCTTCCGGCTGTGCAGCCTGGCTCGTCCATGATGCCGGGAAAATATAACCCTGTTATGGCCGAGTGTCTGGATATGATAGGGTTCCAGATTGTAGGCAATGACACTACAGTCGCCCTTGCAGCCCAGGCAGGACAGCTCGAGCTCAATGTTATGACTCCGGTGATAACCTCCAACATTCTTGTATCAATTGCCCTGCTCACAAACTATTTGCCGGTTTTTCAGGTACGCTGCGTGGAAGGAATTAAAGCGCATGAAGACAGGTGCAGAACTTACCTTGAACTAAATCCTGTCCTAGTAACTTTTCTTGCCCCAAAGCTCGGGTATCTTAAAGCTGCGGAGATAGCAAAAGAAGTACTGGATAGGAAAATACCTGTAAAGGAAGTCCTGGTAATGAGGGGGCTTTTGAGTAAAGAAGAAGCTGACGAACTATTCAAAATTGAAAAATTATTATAACTCTCCTGACTCAGGAATATGAAAAAAGGACTTATGACTTGTGAGCAAGAGTTCAAAGGAGAAACAAGAAGCCTCGTCATTTATGGCGAGGTAGTTCACTTTTGGTGATTTTAAGCGGTTCTTGGACTTGTGGTTCCATATCCTGATTTTAAACCTGATATTCCAAAACCAGAGGTTAACCACAGATTAATTGAATCGCAAATTAAAATCATTTATATAAGTGAATAAGTATTTCAGGCATTCTCAATTAAGGTATCCTTTTCTTTCAAGCCATTCGATCTGGGGCCTTGTATGTTTCCAGGTAACGTCGGCTTTGGAGTCCTGAATTTCCCAGGGGTTCGCTATGACTATATCGCCTTCGCGAATCCACATTCTCTTGTTTTTGGATCCGGGGATTCGGCCCATTCGGACCACACCGTCCATACACTGTAATGTGACTCTTTTTGAACCAAGTAAACTTAATACTGTTGCCAGGACTTCATTTATGTCCTTTCGAGGAGTGCGTACCTTTGTTACTTTAGGAGTGTCTCCTGCAACCGATTTATTTGATCCCACGTTTCTCTGTCGAATAGTGCTTCTGTAATTAGCCAAATTAATTCTTCCAATGCTGGTTTTTATTTCAATTATTTCAACTTTGAATAGATTTTCTCTGATTTTATTTTCAGCTTGTTTTTCCGCTTTTCCGAAT
>DATMYS010000200.1:0-7858 GCA_035560835.1 Methanosarcina sp. | reverse complement strand
GTAAAAAGCAGGGTATTTCTCTTTATATATAGAGAAAACCTGCTGGTGAAAGAAAAATGAGGAGAAAATTAGAGAATAATCTCTATATCCAGTTCTTCTGCAAGCTCTTTGTATCTGTTTCGGATAGTAACTTCCGTAACCCCGGCCACGTCTGCAACTTCCCGCTGAGTTCTCCGCTCACCACAGAGAATAGACGCAATATAAATTGCAGCGGCAGCAACTCCTGTAGGACCTCTCCCACTTGTTAGTTCCTTTTCTGAAGCCTGCCTCAGGATCTCAACGCTCTTGGACTGGACTTCTCCTTTAAGGTTAAGGCCTGAGCAGAACCTCGGGACATAGTCGATCGGAGACGTCGGCATAAGCTTTAACGCGAGTTCTCTTGAAATAAAGCGGTAGGTTCTTCCGATTTCTTTCCGGCTGACTCTGGACACCTCTTCGATTTCATCAAGAGTTCTTGGGACACTGCACTGACGGCAAGCAGCATAAAGTGCGGCTGCTGCGACACCCTCAATACTTCTTCCGCGGATAAGATTCTTGTCCACAGCTTTTCTGTAGACAACAGCTGCAGTTTCTCGCACAGTTCTCGGAAGACCAAGAGCAGAAGCCATTCTGTCCAGTTCAGATAATGCGAATGCAAGGTTTCTTTCAGTTGCATTACTTACACGGATTCTACGCTGCCATTTTCTTAAACGATAGAGCTGAGCACGATTTTTGGAAGAGATTGACTTCCCATAGGAGTCGCGGTTCCTCCAGTCAATCATTGTGGAAAGCCCTTTGTCATGGATTGTGTATGTCATGGGCGCACCCACACGGGAACGCTTCATACGTTGATCGTGATCGAAAGCTCGCCATTCAGGGCCCTCATCCACAAAATCGGCATCAATGACAAGTCCGCAGTCCCCACACACGAGCTCGGCTCGCTCATAGTCGTGAACGAGGTTTCTGCTGCCGCATTCTGGACACACGGCCTTTTCGTTCTCAAAACTTTGCTCTTTTTGCTTCTCTTTGCGAGCTTTGATCATGGCACGTATTTTTTCTCTTTCAAGAGTGTCCGAATAGCGAACTCTTTCGACTTCTACCATATCATATCACCTTACAAACTAAAACGATCATATGTTTATATTTCCGGTATTTTTGGCTGCACCACTGAAATTACAGTAGACATCTAAAAGGCAGGATAAGAAAAATCACGTCTGTAACTAGCAAAAAATATATAACCTAGTTAATGTTTAACCATAATATAGAATTCAAGTGTGCATTCAATTTCAGAGCTTTCACCGAATGTAGACTCTTTCATTAACAAGAGCTCGAAATTCTGAATCGGGAATTCGCTTAAAGCCCTTCACTAAAAAATATGGATGGTCTACAGGTCCGAAAACACTGACGATCGTTCCAATCCTATTCAGGGCCTTATCTACAACGACCGAATTCAATTTAGGAAAACTACCTGAGACATTCTCGGGTTTTACCTCATCCCCTCTAATTATCAGGTTTTTAACGCCTGTTCTGTGCAGCACTTTACCGAGTCGTTTCATATCAGCCACAAATAATTAATAGCTATTTTCTCCAGCTCAGGGCAAAAATCTCCTGGCTTTGAGCATGTTATTCTGTCAGCCATAAATAAGAATATATATTATAGACTGAAAAGCATATGTAGTCTATGCTCATTATATATAAAGATATCGCAAGAACTATATTATATGTTAGTCTTGGCTAAATTAATATAATAGGATATAAGAACTAGAAGAAGGAAACCACAACCTTATATATTAAATGGACATTGTTGGCAGCAATCGGACCATAATTATGGTCATTAAAGTCACTAACTCCGATTAATGATCTCATTCTAAGGAGGAGACTCATTGTCCAAGTTCGTATATTTTTTTGGAAAGGATGTAACTGATGGCAAAGGTAGCATGAGAGACTTACTTGGAGGTAAGGGCGCAGGCCTTGTCGAAATGGCAAACCTCGGAATTCCCGTACCACCAGGTTTTACGATAACAACCGAAGTTTGTGTACTTTACCTGAAAAATAAAAAGTATTCTGAAGAAGTACTCAAACAGGTCGAAAAAGCGATCGGTAAGCTCGAGACTTTAAACAAAAAAAAGCTGGGGGACCCAGAAGATCCGCTGCTTGTTTCTGTAAGGTCCGGAGCGAGGGTGTCCATGCCGGGGATGATGGATACCGTCCTTAACCTTGGGCTCACGGACAAATCAGTTCTCGGACTCGCAAATAAGGTCAATGACGAAAGGTTCGCCTACGACTGTTACCGCAGATTTATCTCTATGTTTGGAGATGTGGTTCTGGGAATTGACTTTGACAAGTTCGAGTCCCTTATTGAGGATAAGAAAAAAGAACTTAAAGTCGAATCCGATACTGACCTCGATGCGAAAGTACTGAAAGAGCTGGCTGAAAGGTTCAAGGGAGTAATCAAACTCGAAAAAGGGTTTGAGTTCCCCCAGGATCCGAAAGTCCAGCTTCAGATGGCAATTGATGCTGTTTTTGAGTCTTGGAATAATCCAAGGGCCATCACTTACAGAAAGCTTAACGAAATCGATGACAGTTGGGGTACAGCTGTCAATGTACAGACCATGGTTTACGGGAACAGAGGGAATACCTCAGGCACAGGAGTTGCTTTTACAAGAAACCCGTCTACAGGAGAAAAGAAATTCTTTGGAGAGTACCTTATCAACGCGCAGGGCGAAGATGTTGTTGCAGGCATCCGGACTCCAGACTTTATTGACACTCTTGGAGATAAGATCCCTGAAGCCTACAAACAACTTGTTGATATCTGTCAGAAGCTCGAAGGCCACTTCAAAGACATGCAGGATATAGAGTTTACCATCCAAGAAGAAAATCTCTACATGCTGCAGACCAGGACAGGAAAACGCACAGCTGCCGCAGCCGTGAAAATAGCAACGGACATGGTAGCAGAAGGGCTGATTGATAAGGAAACCGCAGTCACAAGGGTTAAAGCCGAACACATCGACCTGCTCCTGCACCCAAGAATTGATCCCAATGCAAAACTGGAAGTAATTGCAAAGGGGCTTCCGGCATCACCGGGAGCTGCTGTAGGAAAAGTTGTATTTACTGCTGAAGCAGCCGAGGAAATGGCTGATAAAGGAGAAAAGACAATTCTTGTCCGAACCGAAACTTCCCCTGAAGATATCGGAGGAATGGCAGCTGCCCAGGGTGTCCTTACCGTGCGCGGAGGGATGACCTCTCATGCTGCAGTCGTTGGAAGAGGTATGGGTAAGCCCTGTGTTGTAGGTTGCGGAGATCTCTCCATCGATATAAAGAGCGGCCTCTTCATGGTAAATGGTCACACTATCAAGGAGCACGATTATGTTACCATTGATGGAAGTACAGGCAGTGTAATTATCGGAAAAGTCGAGCTGATTGATGCCGAAATTAGTGATGACCTGAAGAAGATTCTTCTCTGGGCTGACGATATCAGGACTCTCGGAGTGAGAACAAATGCAGATAATCCGGCAGATGCAGGCCTTGCCCGTGAACTTGGGGCTGAAGGTATAGGACTCTGCAGAACTGAACATATGTTCTTTGGGGAAGACAGGATTCCTGCAGTAAGGGAAATGATCATGGCCGAAGACGAAAAGTCCAGGAAGAAAGCCCTCAAAAGATTACTCCCTATGCAGAAGGAAGACTTCCTTGGAATCTTCCGCAGCATGGAAGGCCTGCCCGTTACTATCAGACTGCTTGATCCACCTCTCCATGAGTTCCTTCCTGACAAAGAAGAGCTCGACGCAAAGCTCAGGGAGCTCGAAGCCTCAGGAGATTCTGAAAAGATCAACGAGGTGAAGAAGGTAATTCAGCGTGTGGTTTCCCTCAAAGAACTCAATCCTATGCTTGGCCACAGGGGATGCAGGCTCGGAATCACCTATCCGGAAATCTACAATATGCAGGTACGCGCAATCATGGAAGCAGCCTGTGAACTTGCAAGCGAGGGAATGCAGATTGTTCCTGAAATCATGATCCCGCTCGTAGGCCTTGTAAAAGAGCTTTCCGTTACAAGGGAAGAAGTTTGCAAGATGGCAGAAACGGTTATGGCTGAGAAAGGTGTAAAGATCGATTACAAAGTAGGAACAATGATCGAGCTTCCAAGAGCTGCCATTATTGCAGACAAGATTGCACAGGAAGCTGATTTCTTCTCCTTCGGGACAAACGATCTAACCCAGACAACTTTCGGGTTCAGTCGTGATGACGTGTCCAAATTTGTGCCTATCTACCAGAAGGCAGGAATTCTTGAGCACGATCCGTTTGCAGTTCTGGATCAGGAGGGTGTTGGCGAAATAATGAAAATCGGTATAACAAAAGGCCGTTCCGTCAAACCCGACCTCAAAATGGGAATCTGCGGAGAACACGGCGGAGAGCCAAAATCCATTCACTTCGCCTATGAAATAGGCCTTGACTATGTAAGTTGCTCTCCTTACAGAGTTCCGATTGCAAGGCTCGTAGCTGCCCAGAGCACAATTGAGTCAAGAAAGTAAAGTCCTTAAGTAAGACTTCTTCAAAAAGAGGCAGGATTTTATTCTGCCTACGTTACTCTTTTTTGTGCTCCCTTTTTTGGAAACTTTATTAAGAGTTACGCAGTTGGCTCCTAGCACATCGTTTTTCACAAGTTTCCAAATATATGAATTAATTTAATGTATATAGAGGATTATTTAGATATGCTGTCACTGCCACTCTTCTAATTTTCATAGCACATTCAAACCAGGATATTCCACTTTTGATTCCTTGTAATTCCATTCTGAGAAAAGCTCTTAATGAGAACAGTATATGTGTTCTTTGTGACTCTTCCTTTCTTGCCTGGCATTTTTCGACACCACAGAACTGCTTTATTCCTCTATGGTATTCCTCAATGGCTTTTTATCCCGCCAATAGATATATAATCGTCTTCATTAATCCGCCTTCCAACGATTTCTTTTTTTCAGATTCGCATTATGGCCTGATCACTTCGGCAGTTTCATCGGTCTCAAATCCAGCAGCTCTTATTCTCCATTCGGATTTTAAGCTCTTTAGCGGTTCTTTCATATTGTATGATATTTTCCACTCTCATTCAATATAATGAGTTGCCGCATATAAACTATTAACAGTGTAGAACAGTAGAAGGGCAGTAGATAGGGCAAAGTTTGGATGGGTAAAGTATTTGGGCTCTTCGCTGTTTTGTATGGGTAACTTAGCTTTGTAGAAATATGTTAAAATCAACTGCGAAACTCTAAAAATGAATGAGAAAAATTCCAGCAATTGGATTTTAACTAATGAGATTTGTTATTTTAGAGGATTTCTATAAAGCCAAATATTCCATAAAAACAAGAAACAGTTTATATATAAATTATTAATTTCATCTGTATATTAGCAAATTATGTTCATTATACACAATAGTTATAGGCTCAAAGTTATTCCATTCTAAGCCAGAGGGGCTATGTAAAGTTTCTGGGGGGGTTGGTTCTGGGAATCGTGCCTATCGAAGATTGTCACAACAGGCGGAGGTTCAGTACCGCGTTGATTGTTATTTTATTTTTTCTTTCGGCGGGCGTCGGAAGTGCAGAGGTCATTTATGTGGAGCCTGGAAATTCGATACAGGCTGCAGTGAATAACTCTACGATCGGAGATTTCGTCATTGTAAAAGCCGGGGAGTATCAGGAGAATATTGTTGTCAATGTTTCAGGGATAAAGATCAGTTCGGAATTTGGAGACCCGGAAAATGTGCTTTTAAGGTCCAAGAATGAGAATTCCAGTGTGTTCCAGATTAAAGCCGACGATGTAACTGTCAGTGGCTTCAATATAACTGGGTCAGGGGAGGTTTCCAGCATTTCTGTTTCCAGCATCTCTAATGTTTCAGGTTCCGCAAACTCTTCCAAGATATGCAATAATTCCAGTGATTTCAATGATTCCAGTGATTTCAATAATTCCAATGATTCTAGTGATTCAGAGAATACTAATCCGGGGCAGGCTTCCAGTTCAGGGCCAGATAAGCCTACTTATCAATGGAATGGGGTCGGTTGTCCTGCGGCAGGGATTTGCCTTGAGCAGGTTAGCAACTGCACAGTCGAGAATAACACGTTTTTTGAAAACAAGTACGGGGTTTATCTGCAGGATTCTAGGAACAGTACAGTCTTGAAGAATACTTTTTTCCGCAACGGCATCTGGCTTGATGAAGGATGCGGCGAAAACCTGCTGATAAATAATACAATTGAAGAGAGTAACCTTATTATTGGGGCCCACTGCTGGGACAATATAATGTTCCAGAACCGGGTATCAAATGGCGAAGGGATAAGTATTGCCTGCTGCGGGGGGAACAATCTTGTCTCAGGGAATGAAATTATAAACTGCAGTAACGGGATTGATATTTATGACGTTCAGGCAAGGACTGTCCTGCGTGACAACATGATTATAGGCTGCAGGAATGGGATTTATTTAACTTTCGTCTTCGATTCAAAAGTTTATAATAACACTATTTCAAACGGCAGCACAGGTGTTTTTCTTAGAGAGGACTGCCACGACAACGAGCTGTCTAACAATACAATAATAGCAAGTAGCGAGTCTGGCATTTACCTCCTGGACTACAGTGCCGATAACCGTATTTATAATAATTACTTCAATAATAGCGTAAATGTGAAAGCTGAGAATACCAACGGAAATATCTGGAATACTACACAGTCGCCAGGAACAAATATCGTAGGAGGATCAAACCTGGGAGGAAATTTCTGGGCGAATCTGGAAGGGACTGGCTTTTCTCAGGTCTCGAACGATTCGGACTCTAATGGGATATGCGATTTCCCATTCAAGATTAACGGAAGCGATTTCGATTATCTTCCGCTTGCCAGACCTCCTTCCGCAACCTGAGTGGATCTTAAGGTCATAATCGGAATGCCTGAAACAAACAATATCTCGGATATTTCCATTGAGATTGACAGTGATACCCTTTATTTTGGAACCCTGCTCTCCGGGTAGTCGACAGGGCAATCGAGCAGCTCCCAGGTTTTGACGGTAAGGAACACAGGAAAAAGTAATGTAAAGATTTCCGCTGAGGTTAGCGATTCTTCAAATTCTGTTTTCTCTGAAGGCATCTATATTTCTTCCCGTTCCTGGTTGGACTTTTCTGAAGTGATTGAAAACAACATAAGTAAAGCTCTGGAAATTGAACTTAAAGTCCCGATGAACTACTCTGAAAATGGCACTAAAAAAGATCTCTTGTTTTCCTGGCTGAAAAAGTTTGAGAGCTCTGGCTTTAATCTTCAATTTTTTGTTTTATATTCTTTGGTTGCCCACTGATGGTACACGATTGGTTTTTCAGGATAAAATCTCCAATGAGACTTTCGATTGCGTTTTGAAGTATCTGTACACGACAGTTCCATAAATCCCAAAAGTATAGAAAAAGAATAACAGCGAGCCTGAGAATTAACCTATATATTGAATAGAACGATTAGCCATGTAAAAACACACAGGTTGACAAAGAAAAACAATCGACAACAGTAAAAAGAAGTCTCATGATATTGAAAAATCGGTTATCTATGCGTTTTTTCAATGTGTTTTTGTATTTAATAGTAATCAGCACATTTTTCCAGATTCATAAATGCTCTAGAATGCTGAAGAAAACAAGATATATCGTCACAAAAATAGAGAAAAAAATTAAACAACTATTGTTTAGGCTAACATATAAATTGTAAAACGTTATCAAGAACACAAAATATACTAAATAATTATCGTAACTATTCAGAGAATAGTTCAGTGTATAGTTAGCGGCGCTCAAAGGAGCGCCGCGAGAATAACATCTAAAACAGGTAAATCGTTCTTTCTTATTGTAGAAATATATGCTCTAATTCTGCAGAAAGCT
>DATMYS010000199.1:0-2320 GCA_035560835.1 Methanosarcina sp. | reverse complement strand
CATTTATTTAATATAATTTGCACCATTACTATGTAATGGATTTGGGGAACAGATCTGTTGGGGTATCATCAAAAAGAAAAGAACCTCTTGGAGGGTGCTGATGTGCCTCCGAATCAATATGCTTGGGGGAGCATAAATTCGGAGAGACTGTATTGGGGGATGCAGTAAATATAGCACCTCTGGGCTTCTTCTTGCATTAAATATTCAAAAGATTCTTGAGCAAATTTAAAGAGAGTCTTTTTCTCGAAAAACTTCTGATCTTAGATAATCTCTACATAGCCCTTTTTTAGAACCTTAACAGCTTTTTATTCAATTTATTTTATCTTATGAGCGCAAGTTATTTATAAAATTAAGAGGAAATAGGATTCCGTATTCCTTTACAAAAAATAAGGAATAAAACTTAGAATACAGGAGAACCAGTTGATGAATAAAATGACAGAGAAGAAGCTTTCAAAGCAAATGTCACAAGGATCTTTGTTTGGGAATGGGATGCTTTTAACCTCTGATGAAATATATACAAGATGTTGGGGCCATTCATTCAACACTACTCTAAACTTAAAAACAAATTGGAAAAGCGGTACATATTAAAAATTTGTTAATGAATAACCTTTAGACAGCCTCCAGAAAGTTATCTACATATTAACAAAAGCCAGCTTGAAATAGCGAAACCACAAAATGGGGTATAAAATGGAATACGAACTCGAAGAAGTAGAGAGAGATTACATCATGTTTAGAAAAGAAATGGGAGAAGAATAAACATAGAAAGAGTAAACTAGCCTCTTAATAGTCTACCAATATTAATTTATCAACAGATCAGACAACCTCCAACCAACAGATCAGACAACCTCCAAAGATCTCTAAAGAGTTAAACAAATGCTTGAGCTCATTACAAAACTTGATTGATCGTTCAAAATTCAAGACCCAGGGAACCAATTTTGAATTTTGTAATGAGCCCAAAATTAAAATAAAATTCAAGGAGTTTTATTCATGAAACATTTAAAAATATGTCCAAAATGCCACGCTAACCTGAAATTGCGCTCAGACGGTGAGATCCAGTACTGTAGTATTTGCAAGTATTGGACAAAAGCAGGTACCGCAAGACTCGATTCAATAATGATTTTCGGTTGAGGAGTCTGCATGAAGCTTGACGTAAAATGACAGTATTAACCCTCAAAAAGGGTTACATCATTATATTTTTAAGGAAATACTTTTAAGAATGAGAATTGTCAGACGAGGATTTTCAGACATATTAGAATTTTCAGATCTTCTAGATATAAATTAATGACATTGACTACATTAATTTCCTCATTGCGGCTTCTAACGTTTTTAGTTGCACTGAAGCTGCTAAATGTTATCCAAACGTAGCTAATGCTCCTTCTCATGATGCTTTCACTCGTTGCCTTCAAAGGCAGCCTTCAGACACAGAAGCACTATGGGAGGAAGTAAAAAGTCATGCCAAAATTCAAAAGGCTTTCTAATCGTTGACGATTCAACATTAGATAAACCATATGTAAAAGAAATGGCTTTTGTTCGTCGTATATGGAGTGGAAAACATCATCGTACTGTAGAGGGGGTAGGTCTGGTTTCCTTAGTTTGGACTGACGGTTGTACCGTCATACCTATCGATTTTCGAATTTATAACATCGATGAAGGCGACAAAACGAAGAATGACCATTTCCGTGATATGCTTGATAAAGCTGAAGAACGTGGCTTTAAGCCAGAATTTGTTTTATTTGATACATGGTACGCAAGTGCGAAAAACCTTAAAGCAATCAGGAAGAAAGAATGGCATTTCCTTACAAGGTTAAAGAATAATCGTTTGATAAATCCTGACAACAAAGGAAATGTGCCACTTGAAACAGTAGATATTCCTCCAAAAGGACTTGTGGTTCACCTCAAAGCATATGGATTTGTAAAGGTGTTTCGGATAGTTTCAAAAGATGGAGACACGCAACACTGGGTTACAGATGTGGAGGATATGGATGAATCAAAACGTGAGGATTTGGCAAAGAAGTCATGGAAAATTGAGGAATACCATAGAGGAATAAAGCAGTTCTGTGGTGTCGAAAAATGCCAGGCAAGAAAGGAAGAGTCATAAAGAACACATATAATATTCTCATTAAGAGCTTTTCTCAGAATGGAATTACAAAGAATCAAAAGTGGAATATCCTGGTTTGAATGTGCTATGAAAATTAGAAGATTGGCAGTGACAGCATATCTAAATAATCCTCTATATACATTAA
This sequence comes from Methanosarcina sp., assembly GCA_035560835.1. Classification (GTDB taxonomy): domain Archaea; phylum Halobacteriota; class Methanosarcinia; order Methanosarcinales; family Methanosarcinaceae; genus Methanosarcina. The sequence continues at coordinate 77 of DATMYS010000199.1, read as the reverse complement.
ATTAATTCATGTGTTTGGAAACTTGTGAAAAACGATATGCTAGGAGCCAACTGCGTAACTCCTACTCTTTTTCATTC
>DATMYS010000198.1:0-4723 GCA_035560835.1 Methanosarcina sp. | reverse complement strand
ATCCATTGGCTTCTAAACAAAAACGTTGTTATATTATTGATCGCACTCGTCACAAGAATCAGAGTGATCTCTAGATTTGAGAAAATTTAGTAAATCAACAACATCGAATAAACAAATTTTCCTCATTCTGAATCAAAGTTGCACTAGCGCACCTGCTGCAAGCAATGAAACATATATATCGAGGCCTTCTTTTGAGTCTATACAACTTACTCAGAGACTCTACACTTGGTTAAAAATAGTTCTTTACTGTAACTCTAACACGTTCAAACATCGCTTTAAAGGTGGACAGCGAATTTCCTTGTTCTTCTTATTTATTAGTCGAGCTTTTCCTTTATCCCAAAAACCGCGTCCCTCCGAACTTCACCATCAGAAATAACCATAACTATAAATCAGGGTTATTCAAAATAGCCATTTGTGACCTCTGGAGAAACTGTACGGGCGGAAATCCTTATATCCGGAAGGGTACAGGGTGTGGGCTTTCGAAGATTTGCAAGAAATACTGCCGAGCGTTTGGGTGTAAAATCTAACCCCATAAATTTAAGGGACGGAAGGGTTTTTGTCATTGCCGAAGGCAGACCTGAAGCTGTAGAACTGTATATAAATGAACTCAGGAAAGGGCCCATGTTTGCCCACGTAGAAGATGTCGATGTCACTTTAAAGGAAGCCCTTGGAAATGTATACGACCAAGCCTTTCGAAAAAAGGCTTGAGCGAAAAAGTAGGAAAAAGGCATAGTAAATGTCTCTTCAGTTTTTTTTCAGGATTTTTGCAATAATTACAATTCCCACAAGATTGACCAATCCTATCACAAGATATCCTATCAAATGCGTTAAGCTCGAATTAGATTTTCCAGATTCCTTTTTCAAGAAACTAGCAGTAGAGTTTTTTCCTGAACTTGAATCTGATTCTGGATTATCTTCGCTATTTCCTTCGATTTTCTGTCCTTTTTCAGTGAATTCCAGTACCGAGTCGGTTTCAAGAGTGAGCTTTTTTTCCTGCTCTTTAAGGCTGTTTCCGGAATCAAGAGCAGCCCTGACTGTATAGGTGTTTTCAGGCTCAAGCCCCAGGAATAGGAATTCGTCATCATGTTGTAGGGAAGCTACAACATTTCCATCCTTCACATTTCCATCCTTCACGTTTCCTTCCTTCCCATTCTCATTCTTCCTAAGTTCTACAGAGCCCTTCTCCGGGAGTTCCACCTTCAGGTTCACGTGGCCTGTCAGTAGGATCTGTTTTCCTTCTGCAAACCTTGGCCTGTCTGGAATATCAAGAATTCCAAGCAGCGTCGGAGCAAAGTCTTCCTGGCCGTGCTTTCCCTTGAGAATTTCGCTTTCAACATTCTGGGCATGCACTATCAGGGGAACGAGCTGTGCTTCATCAGTTTCCGTAAATTTTTCGGACTGGTGCCCACCTTTGGAATCGTCTTTCGAAAATCCCATTCCGTGGTCTGCTGTCAGTACAAAGGCAAGGTCATTTTTCTTGCAGAGCTCGTAAAGTGGGGAAATATCGGCATCAAGACATTCGATGCAGTCTACATACCCATAATTATCCCGGTGATGCCCGCTTGAATCTACAGCGCCTACATTGACAGTAAGCAGGTATTTTTGTTCCGGCCTGTTTCTGGCCATATACTCAACAATATTACACGCAGTCTCGACTCCCCATCGGTCATATCCACTATACTTTTCCCTGGTCTCTTTTGATGTGATATATCCGGGCGCTTTATCAACCGCGTTTTCCAGAACCTGTAAAAGTCCTTCCGGTACCTCCTGACTGTCAGGGGAAGGTTCGGGTTGCTCAAGGATAATTTTCATTTTACTTATCGAGTTATTTTCATCCCTGAGAATGACATCCTGCTCGGCACGGATTGACCATGAATCCCCTCTTTCCATAACCGCAATACAGAGATAGCCTTCCCTGTGTAGAATATCGAAAATTGTGGCATCTTTGAAGCTTACAAGTTCACTGTCTGCACTCGGATTTCCCGTGACAAGGACTGAATGTCCTCCTTCGGTAAAGGTTTGAGGGGCACGGAATTCCAGAACTCTAACACTTTCTTTACTTATTCCCGGTAGATTTTCAAGTTCGGCTTTTTCAAGGGGCGTGCCGTCGAGCGCATGCGGTGTAAGTTCAGGATAGATAAAAGGCGCACTCAGACCGTCTACAATCAGCACGACTGCGCCCTGGGGTGTATTAACAGGATTTACCTCCACTTCGGTTAGTCCGGAGACAGGGGCTGGAAAAATGAAAAAGACAATAAGCATTACAAGAAAAAATAGAAATGGGAAAGACCTGGATTCTCGGGCTGCCTCGATCATTGTAAATTATTTTATTTTCAAGCTATAAAGAATTTGCCTTTTAAGGATAAACCTTTTGCCGGGTGTCCTGTATTACTCTCCTCTGTTACCCGTAATCTGTATTACTTTGTATTTTTTCATTAATGATTGTAAAGCCTACATAGCATATATGTTCTAGATTTTTGGCTCTTCGCTGTTTTGTGTGGGTTGAAATAATTGATCAGTTAGAAAGTAGCTAGGCCAAAAAGAGAAACATCAAGCTTAAATGTGATTTTCAACCATAAATGTTTCTAAATTTTGGATATGCTGCTCTGACATTTCGGAGATGAATGTAAGTTACCCACTCGAAACAGCGAAGAACCAGATTTTTCTATGCTTCCAGTTTCAGTTACCTTTTTAAATATCTATTCTGTCAGGAAGAGTAAATTCTTATCATATTTGCCGCAAATATCTATAGCAATCTGGCAAAACCTATTTTCCGATCAAAAACAGGAAATGTTCCTATGAAAATGAACCCACGCTGTACCTATTGCCTGCTTTCAAGAGTACACTTTCAGTCTAAGCTTTCTACTGATGATGAAGACCTGATAAGCAAGACCATCAAGGAATGCCTTGAAGTTGTGACCAAACATTACAGTCCTAACGCAGTGTCTGCTTCCGTAGCTACCAAAGTTCACAGAAAATGCTATGAGGTTCTGGAAGACAATGACCCTTATGCGGTAACAAAGAAACTTATCAACCAGGCTGCGCTGAAGGTCCTGCCTGTAGCGAAAGAAAAAGTTTATAACAATTCTCCTGATAACGGGGAGCTTTTAAGACGAACAGTTCTGGCATCCGTGGTTGCGAATTACTTTGATTTCGGGATTATGGGCTTTGATGCCAGTGAAGACAAATTTGAGGCTGCTTTTCTGAAATATTTCGAACATGGTCTTGATGTGGATGACACGCCTAAAATGCTCGGGCTCATGCAGGACGTTGTTTACATTGCTGATAATTGCGGAGAAATTCTCTTTGATATGCTTGTTTTTGATGTCATAAAAAAACTTGGTGGAAAGATCACACTTGTAGTCCGGGGCGGGCCAATTCTGACAGACGTGACTTTAGAAGAGGTAAGAGAGTTCGAAATTGATAAAAAAGTCGATCGAATCCTGACTACCGGCTCAAATGCCGTAGGTGTCCTGGTTGAGGAAGCTCCGGCCGAACTCCTCAAAGCCATGAAGGATGCAACCCTTATTATCAGCAAGGGCATGGCCAATTACGAAACTCTATCAGAACATAATTTTGGGCCTATTGCATATATGCTTCTTACAAAATGTGAGTGTGTTGCTGAAGACTTGGGGCTTGAACAGGGCTTATCCATTGCAAAATTGATGAACTATCCCTGAGTTTTCCTCTGAGAAGTTTTTCGGAAGCTTCTTATCTATCAGGCTCACTAATGGCTATGGCTATGGATAGCATAAAAACAATTTGACGCATGTAGTAACATGTAGTAAAGTGCTAGCACCACAGCATAGAATATATTATTATACTGAATTTAGATCAACAAAATTGAAAAATTTTAAATGATTCATAAGGAGATATAAAAAATGTGTGAACTCAATGTGTTCTTGCTTCGTGGAGATGAGCGTGAGAGAATTATGGATTCCGTAGCAAGGATTCTGGTTGAAGGCAACTCAATCCAGCTTACTGGAATTCTCGGAGATCAAATGACTGTTGAAGGTTCAGTCAAGGAAGTTAACTTCTCACGGGGAGAAGCCCTTATCCTTGCAAATTAAACTTTTTATTTTTTCGTTTTACCTCTTCTTTCAGATCTGACATTCTTTCCTTTCTTTATCTCCTTTTTCCTGTTTTTTTCTTTTCCTTTCTTTTCCTTTCTTTTCCTTTCTTACTTAGTTTCCGGGCATAATCTATAGAAAAAGGATCTGTAAGCTCCCAAATATCGGAATCTCTCTTCTAGTTTCTTTAATTAATAAGATCTCTCGGGAAAAACATTTATCTGACTTTGTCTATAACTCCATGTGTTCCAAGATACCAGATCCAGGCTTAAGTCAAGATATCCAAAGGAGGTCTGCTAAAGCAGTATCTTGGATTACGTGTCGGGTAGTTTGCAACAAACCGGCCAAAGTTATAAAAAATTATAATCTCTGAATACACCTTAAATTTATGCATACACTCTAGACTTATGTAATCCGATTTCCGGAATTATGATATCCGGCTAAATTTTTAAATTTTCAGTTATTTAGGCTATATATCAAGTTGGGTAGAATAAGATTAAACGGGATTGGATGAAATGGTTAAAGCAATAATCGCAGTAAAAGGTTACGGAACCATAGAAAAAAGCTTCCTTCTGGAAGCAGAAATTTCTGACCAACTTTTGATTTTGATAATTGGGCTGATATTAACACACATACTTTAATAAGTATAAAAA
>DATMYS010000197.1:0-4861 GCA_035560835.1 Methanosarcina sp. | reverse complement strand
ACTCAAATGAATTTCTTACGCTCAAAAGGGTATTTTTCGGCAGCTAATGACGCTTAGATATGCTTATGAAACTTAAATGTTTCAGGCACAAATCTTCCTGTTCTTTCCTTATATGGATTATAATCTGAATACTTTTGAATGAGCAGTTTTTCTTCATATCTGGACTTGAAGTAATAGAAGATTAAGGATATAGCCGCTACTGCTATGCTTCCTGAAGTTCCTATCAGGAATGCAATTCCAAAGGACATCTGAATAAAACTGCTGTATATAGGATGGCGAATATATGCATAGATTCCACTCGTTACCAGTTTGGCAGAACTGTTAGGCATGGGGGAAGCATTTAATTTTAATTTATTGGTAGAACCATGTACTTTGTTAGACATAATGAACAACATAAAGGCAAAGATTAATAACAAATATCCAAGTGGTTTTAAAAAAGTATATCTAACCTGTTCTACAAAAACGCTGAGGGGAAATAAATACCATAACCCCCATTGGATAGCCATAATTATTCTTTCTTCTTTTGCATCTTCCATTCCAGATCAATTCCAATTAGACAGTAAAGTTTGCAATGTCTGGTTTTAATTGAAACCTTAGGCATATTTTGTTTTTTAAATCTTTAAGTGTCCATTTTATGTTTTATTTCTCTTAGCCTTTGTTTTCCTATTTGAACAATTTCCATCAATTCTCGATACTCATTCACTGAAATTAAGTTTCCTGGACAGAGAGTTTTTATGCTATCTTCACTAGAATACAGAAGAACACCATTCCAGGCTGCAAAGTGAGAACCGGAAAGATACTCACAGGGCAGCTCCCATCTTGAGTCCACATTTTTAAAGCCTTCAAAGCGGTAAAAAGTAGTCCCGTTTTTCAAGACTTTTGTAAATTTCAGGAGTCTACTGGACATGTTCTCATCCAATTTGCAGTTAAACGAACCATAAAAGGAAAAATAAAATAATTTTGCCGTTTTTAAGAATTTTAAGGGGATTTTAAGGGGATTTTAGGGAATTTTAAAGGATCTTTAAGAATGTTTTAATGAAATTAGTCAGCTCCTTACCAGAGAAAGCGTTTAAAGCATGGATTCAGTCACTTTTTCCCCTTTTGCGCTGGTAACGGTTACGGATATGTCTTTGAATTTAGGTACCCCTGTACCTCCAGTTTCATCCGATATCAATATATTGGACCAGGGACTTTTGGGCATATATGCAATACCTCTATGAGGAGTTTCGTATCCAGATTCCTCAGCTTTTACGACCACTCTTCCAAAGGAATTTTTTAAAATGACAGTCTCGCCTTTTTTCACGTTCAACTGTTTAAGATCTGCAGGGTCCATCTTTATGACAGCAGATAAGTCTCTGTATTCTTCCCCAAAGCGGTTTTCGAGCATAGCCTTATCCTGAAAGATATCCCTGTAAGTTATGATTTTAACTTTTATTTCGGGAGCTGCAAGAAAAGATCCGAAATCCATCAGAGGGCCTCCATTATTTTCGTAAGAATTACTTCATCAGATGGGTGCTTTGTTTCAATAGCAGGCTCAAAGTTCACTTTAACCCCATCCATACGTATGGCACTTCCCCCTGATTCAATTCCACTTATTGCAGTATTGATGAAAACCTTTGCATGCTTTGAAGTAAGGGTTTCACAATGATCCATTGAAATAACAGGAATTTCCAGCATGTTTTTTGCAATAGATCTGGGAAGGATTAAAAGCGGGTCAGAGCCTATTATAAGGGCCGCATCCACAGTTTTTGCTTTAAGAGATTCAACAATTGAATATTCGGGCCCGTGTTTTATGGCGCCGTTTTCGAACTTTACACTGTTTACGTATCCTGTTTCTGCAAAGAGGTTTTCGTTAAAACCCATTGTATTATAGCTTCGTACCATGGGCATCAAGTGGAAATTTGCTTTTTCATTCAGGATTTTCATAAGCCTGAAAAGGGGTTCAAGGCTTTCAAGCGAGTCGGTCAGCCCGCGCCCTACAAAGATTACTCCGAACTTTGCTCCTTTAAGGATGTTCGCCAGCTCAAGGATTTTCTTAGGTGGGTAATTGTAGGAGGTCTTGGGAAGTTTTCCTGAAAGCCCTGCAATCAGAGCGTCGATAAACTCTGTATCTCCTTTTGGAGGAATCTGGAAGAAATAATTACCGCAGATCTTTGCAGTATGGGACTTCCTAACATCGATTGCAATTGCTGTTCTTTCTTCTTCCCAACCCCGCTGCTTTTCACTTCCTCTCGGGAAGTAAGAATGTTTTGACAGATGGCGAGGATGAGAGTCCGAGGGATCTGTTCCCCAGTATATAAGAACATCAGCTTTATTCCTTACATCATCAAGAGTGCAGGTCTTAAGCTTATCCTGAATTAGAGCCTCAGCCAGCGGGCCCAGGCAGAACGAGGAAGTATCATCAAGGGTAGCGTTGATTTTCTTTGCAAGCTCAATTGCTATTTTTTGGGTCTCATTGCTGGAATTTCCAAGTCCAAAGATCATAGGGTTTCTGGAGTTTTTAAGGATTGTAACAGCCTCACTGATTGCAGTTGCCTCATCTACAGGTTTATTATCAACCAGGAAGTTTGCTTCGTCCCTGACTTCCTTCATATGGGCTACCCCTACCCTGCAGGCTGTATAAACTTTGTTTACTTTGTTCTTTTCGGATTCAACCTCAATATCGTCACAAAGGAGTCCGCAGCCTGTACATACATAATAGTTTTTCTCCATATCCGCTTCCTCACACAAACTCGATTGCCTCTACAGGGCAGGTTACTATACAACCATTACAGAGAATTTTATTCTTTCCGAAACGGCGGCATTCTCCTAAGTTCTGGGCTTTTACAATACCGTCTTCTATGGTCAGAACCAGCTTATTAACATTCCTGGGGGCATTTCCCGAGCCTACTCCATAGGGATCGTTTGCTACGTTCGGAGGACAGGCAACCACACAATTTCCGCATCCGAAACATAAGTCTTCATGCACTATAAGTCCAGTTTCAGTTGCGCCTTCGGAAGGTTTGAAGATTTCGCTTATCTTTTCATAGTTTTCTCTATACTTTGATTCGTCCTTAAGGGGCGGGCAATCCTCAGGTGTGAGCTCGTGGGCCATGAGAGCTACTGCAAACGCCATACAGGAGGTTTTTCCGCATTTTTTGCAGTTAGTTTTTGGAAGCATCTGATAGAGTTCCATTGCATTTGTCATTACAGGTCACCCTTGAGTCAAGTTTTTTACGTCAGCTTTCATTAAAGAATATGCAGGTTAAGAAGTATAATTAAAAAGCAAGATTAAGTGTGTCACTGAAAACCTATGTCAAATAACCTTTAATTAAATATATATAAGTAATCTTCCTTAAACTCTCTCTTTTTTGTTCTCAGTGTTACTTTTAAGTTGCAGTAGGAATACCTAGTAAATATTTACAAACCGTTGACCCGCAACCGTTGCGCCGGTTGATCAAAACCGTTGCGCCGGTTTATCACGCCGATAGGGTTTGGGTAATAAGGCTATCAAACCCTAACGTTGCCAAGGGTTTTCGGTCAAGCCTTTTTTGAAAAGGCTTGTGATCACGCCGGATAGGGTTTGGGGATAAGGCTCTTAAACTCAAACGCTGTCCGAAACCATTGCACCGTTTTATCACGCAGTGTAGGGCCTTTGGTCAAGCTTTCCTCCGGAAAGCTCGCGATTAACATTTTTTCAAAAGGTATGCAGTCAAGCCTTTTTTCAAAAGGCTTGTGACCACGACGTTTTTGATCAAACTTTTTTTGAAAAAGTTTGCGGGCAAGCCTAAGGCTTTGATGCCTTTAGGTACGCAGACTTTTGTTTCCGGGTCTTTTGGGTCAGGAGATCTCGCAAATGAATTTCCCTGATATTCGGAAACGAACTGATAGAGCCTCTTTGAAGGAAAACCGAATCCGCTGAACTCAATTTAATTTGCTTTGAAAAAAAGTTCGCAGTGGCAGTTTCCATCCCTTTCGACTTCTTCTTTATGATAGATGCAGGGGCATACAATTTTTCTATCTTCCTTTTCATCTCCGGTAACTATTCTGCAGGGACAGTAACGCCTTCCAAATTTCTCAAGCTTAACTGTAAGTCCATCAAGCACATAGTCAAGAGCTTCTTTATCCGGGTTAAGTCTGTAACCTGCTTTGTCTGCATATTTCTGAGTCCATTCATACATTTTCTGTTTTAATTCATTATGATCAGCCATACAAAGAACTCCTTCGCTTTAAATTGGAGCAATCCTGAGCCTTGATGAGAAGAATCTGTGGATCATATGTGAATCTACGTGAGCATTTATGGAACAGTATATTAAAACATACTAGTATAAAATGTACTAGTAAAGTACACTGAAGACTTTTAAGTTGTATTAAACACTTATCGGAATAACCTGAATATTTAGCGTCAACTTCGCCTGTAACACTATTAACCTTTAATTTTGTTAAGTTATTTGTAGAAATACCTTGTCCTGCAGTAATTGACTAACTCAGCGCAGTATAACAATTTTCTCACTCAAGTTCATACAACCAATTTTTTCACTCATGTCCTATAATTAATTTTATCTCACTAGTGCTCATATAACCAATTTCATCCCAATAGTGTCCACATAACCAAATTTTCCATTATGATTTTTCTTAAAGTGTCTATTTGAAGCTGGTTTCTCGATTACGAATTAAGTTCTCAAACTATAAATCAATTGGTAAAACTCGGGTAATAAGGTCGAATTAACTATGTTAAGGCTTTTGTCCGTTACCCGGTAGGTGTCAGTCAAACTGCGGACAAGTCAAAGCGGAGTCAATATCCTAAAGCCAGCCTATAAAGTTAAACTCTGATTACTTAATTGGTTTGGAGTGGATAAGAAAGTTAATATACAAATAAAAT
>DATMYS010000196.1:0-7169 GCA_035560835.1 Methanosarcina sp. | reverse complement strand
TATTAAACGTTAAATGCAAAATTGTTTTATAAATCCAGATTTTTAAGATCTGGATTTTAATTTGGGACTAAAAGTAAAAATTGCAAAAAATAGAGTTCTTTAATTTCACTTCAAACCTACTAGTAAAGAGTGAACTTTTTAATTTCATTTCTAATATAATAGCGTAAAAGAGATCGGTTTATTAGATAAACTATCATATTAAAGCAAATTAATTCTGCCAGAAAAACAGTTTATTTAAGATCCATGCACAGGCCGACTTTGATTTCTATAAATTCTGCCGGAAAAATTCCTTTTAGTTTTTCTCTATGAGCAGTACAATGCCCTGCTGCTATGAGTTCCATCCCTCTCAGCCTTTCAAACTCCTCGTTATCATGAAGCCCCCCGAGAATCCCCTTTACTTTACCATAACGGCTGGCAGTATCCATGAGTGCGGCAAGCCCGGGGTGAGCACAGCCTGTAAGTACGTAACATCCGTTTCCCGTATCCAGAATAAGCGCCTGCTCCTTTACCCTGTCTCCGAGTTCCCCTGTACTCCTGATACCCTGAGAGATTTCTACGGGCTCCTTTATTTCGATAAGAGTCGCCCTTTTTCTAATTTCTCTCTTCAGATTCTCAGAAAAAGAAGCAGGAACATAGACCTCAAGCCCAGGATTTGCCTGAAGAACCTCGGGAAGGCCTCCTATATGGTCCCAGTGCTGGTGAGAGAGAACCAATTTTCCAATTCCTGCTGGATCAATGTTGAGTCTCTTCATATGTCTCAGGAGGAGAGGCCCGTCCCACCCGGTGTCAAAAAGAAGGGTTTCACGACTTGTTTCAATAAGAACTGAAAAACCCCAACTTTCCTTGAAACCCTGACCGGCTTCGTTGTCATAGATGACAGTAAGCCTGAACATCTGGATTCCTCAGATTTCTTTCAAGGTTTTATATTCCATAACAGTAGAAACAGGATTTGTCTCGATTTTAATTCCGGTCTCTTCAAGGGCGCAGATGCCATTAATGCCCCCGACGATTGCAATCCCGAACTTCCCGGTTTCAACAGGCGCTCCAAGTAAGGTTTCGTCAACTTCTCCAGGAGAAAAATAACCTGCAAGGCCTACTTTTTCTACCTTTTTCATAACTTCTCTAGCCCTGTCGTAAGCCGAGGAATTGATCTGCCGAACATTGGCAAGGATTTTGCCTTCCCCCTTCTCAAGCACGTCAAGGACAGAAGTAGTCTTCCTGCTCATGAAAATCTGTATGGGATCAATCGAGGTACCGCTGTAGGAAATCAAATCTAAAAACCGTGCAGGTTTTCTATTTTCGATTTGAAGAATTCCACCGTAGGCAGGTTCCACAGGTATGCCTGCTTTGAGAAGGAGCCCATCAAAAGCAACGCTGCAGACAGTAGCTATTCCGATTTTTCCTTGAGGCAAGAAAAGCATTTCTTCATCTTCTTCGATGATCCTCACTCTTGGACTTATCATATACCCTTCGTGTGCAGTATATGAAACCACGTCAATCACAGTCTCTAAATCGTCCTTATCAAAGTATGAAATATTAACAGGCACTACTCCTTCGTTGGTCTCGGGGTTATATGTGGTTCTAAAAGCCATCTCTTCTATTCGGGATATCACAAAGCCAAAGCGGTCTGCGATGAGGGCGTCATTCATCTCCTTTTCTCCAAGTTCGGTAAGTGTACGTCCTGCATACCCATGTTTGCTTGTGAATCCTCTTTCATCCAGGATCCTCAGATGGTAGCGGACAGCCCGCTCTCCTATATCATAGCCCCGGTTATTAAGTTCATCAGCTATTGCCCGGGCGCCTATAGGCTTGTCACTTTCGTGAATCACCCTCATAATTTCAATGAGTTTTCGCTCAATTTGCGGATCCATCATGTTTAACACCGTTATACTTTATGATAAAAATGAATTGTATGTGATCATGACAAAATTCTATAATCTTTAAATACTCTTTGAGTAAAATCTATGTCTTTTGGCTTGCCCAAAACGGATTCAATTCTTATTTATATTCAATTATAGTAAATCTTTTCGTAGTTAATATATTTTATCTCCCGAGTTCAGTCACCCGAGTTTCGCTGCCCGAGTTCCGTCTCGGGAGGACGGTGCCCTTTTCGCTTCGCTCAAGAGGGCTGAATTATGGACAAGATAAGTTGTTTTCAACTTGCTGAAAGTGACTGATTTACCTACAGGCTTTTTTTAAAAGGCTTGATCACAACCCTTTTTTCAAAAGGTATGATCGAAAACTCCTAGCAATGTTTGAATTTGGGAATCTTATCCCCAAACCCTATCGGCGTGATAAACCGGAGCAACGGTTTTGATCAACCGGCGCAACGGTTTCGGCTCAACGGTTGATTTTAAGAGTTATTCCTTTAGTGTCTTGCGAGGTTATTTCGTCTGGACTGTTTTTCTTTCCTTGCCCGCTCTGGTTATGGAGTTCTGGGTTAGTTACTGGTTATGGGGAGTTTAAGTTGAAATTATTGATATTTCATACAATTTTTATAATTCCTGGTTGGGGAGAATAAAGTTCTCCTGTTTCCAGGAGGTTTTTGAGGATTGTTTCGAACTTTTCTTGAGTTATTCCTTTTTCGAGGGCTTTCTGTCGAAGTTCTTCTTTTTCTATTTTCCCGCCGGTGTTTTTTAGAATTTCGAGAAGAGTTGATTTCGGATCTTTTTTTGCAGGAAAGGAAGTAGAGGGGCTTTTTTCTGGAAATTTAAATTCTTTTACTGGGGTTTCGGTTTTGAGGGCTGGAGGTTCAGGCTCTTTGAGGGAAGAAGTCAGTGAAAATGTTTCGTTACCTTTTCCGGAGATTTCAGCCTGCAGACGAGTCCGAAAAAGCACCGCGTCTTCGAGATCTTCGGAGAAGTGGAATACCCTCAGTTTTCGGGTCTGCATGGGAAAGCCGCAATGCTGGCATTTCAGAGTCTTTTTTCCGGTTTCTGCGATCTGGGCATGCTGTCGGCATTTCGGGCATACAATCACGGCATAGCGAAGATTTTTGCGCTGTTGTCCGAATTCCAGCTTAATTCACCTTCCGTATCTTCTCTTTCTTTTCTGAAAGTCTCTCACAACTCTCAGCAGGTCAACCTTTCGTACATCTTTCCAGTTGACATCTGTAAAATAAAGTTCCGAATATACTGACTGCCATACCAGGAAGTCCGAAAGATTCTGCCCTCCCGAACGAATCATGATGTCAGGCTCGTGATTGACAAGGAGGTAGGATTCGAGCATTTTTTCATCCACCTCATCAGGTCTGACAGTTCCTGCTTTAACTTCGGCAAGGATAGTCAGTACAGCCCTCATAATTTCATCTCTTCCTCCAAATCCCAGTGATACATAAACAAGAAAATCCTTTCCAGGAACAGTGCTATTTACCTCTCCGTCAACGCCATAAATTCTATAACCTGCGCCGGTTGGAAAGTTCGAAAAGCACTTTTCCAGTCTGGATTTGAGCGTTGATGCGACTTCGGCTTTTAAAGTCGGATCAGTTTTCAGGATGTCTACATAGATGCTCACAATTTCGACCCCAAATTTTCTAAAAATGCTTAGTGCGAATATGAGCCTCTCCATTCCCTCAGGGTCAAAAAGGTCAGTTTCTTTGAGTATGATTGCTACATTCCTGGGAATATTTGAAAACTCCCTGGCTATTTGCCGGGTCAGAAACCTCTCATAGACCGGATATGCAAAAGAAAGTAAATCCATCTGGAAAATATCCTCCCTGACAAGCTAAAGCAATCCACTATTTCATCTTTTCCATTGTTCATCTTAACTTTATAGTCCTTTTCAGACCTGTTCCGAATGACCTGTTCCGGATGACAGCTTTTTCGGATTTATCGGGTCTATTATTGGGTTTGTTTACTTTGCAGTGGATACGATCTTGATTACATCGCTGTTTTTAAGTTCATGTTTTTCCCCAAGCCTGAGCCTTGTCCTTGCATCTACAGCATACAAAAATCTGTTCCCTATTTCAGTATGAATCTGGTAAGCAAGGTCATGACAGGTAGAGCCCCTTTTCATAAGGTAGGCGTCAGGAAGAATATTCCCACTTTTATCGGACCATTTTCCTTCGTCTTCTACGGGATATACAACAATAAGATCTAGAAGCTCGAAGACAGTCCTGTTTATGCACTCCTGGATACCTGTACTGCCGAGCCTCTCAACCACTTTATGAATAACTTCGAGTCCTTTTTTCTGGGCTTTTGTAAGGTCTCCACCAAGCACCTCGAACTTCCTGTCTCCGGGACTGTATTTTATAAGCCCGCTTTTTGCTGCAGACTTAAGTGCCAGTTCGGCTGCTGCACTTACAGGGACCACTATTCTATCAAGATCTTTAAGCCTATCCAGATTTTCTCTTGAGGCGATATCGGCTTTATTTGCGGCGATAAGTAGAGGCTTGCTGATTTCCCTCATTGTGTCGCAGAGCCGGATCATATCTTCTTCGCTCCATTTAATGTGATCCAGCCTTGCAAGCCCTGTTTCCATCAAAGCTGCACTCACATGGGATTCTCTGATTCCTGCTCCAGCAAGCTGTTCTGCAATTACGACTTCGAGCTTGAGCCCTTCGGCCTGGATTTTTCTGGCAAGTTTGACCCAGTTTCTTTCCAGAATCCCATAAAGCCACATTGTGATTTCCCTGTTCAGGAAAGCTACATCTTCGAGAGGGTCGTGATCTCCGATATCTACAGGGTTGCCCTCGGCGTCAGTTCCACCTGAGGCATCTACTACATGGATTATTGCCTGAGCCTGCCTGAGTTCATCCAGAAAAGTATTCCCAAGTCCTCTTCCTTTGTGCGCATCTGGAACAAGTCCGGCAACATCAATTATATCAACCGGGACGAGTCTCACTCCGTCCACACACTTTCCGCATCTCTTTTCCTTCTCTTTGCAGGGACATTCAACCCGCACATAGGTAACTCCGTGATTAGCATTAATAGTTGTAAAAGGATAATTTGCAATTTCAACGTCTGCAAGTGTAGCAGCTTTGAAAAAAGTGGATTTACCCGCATTGGGTTTTCCTGCAAGTCCTATAGTCATTGACATAAATTATAAAAACGAACTTGTTGCATTTAATCTTTATTGGTAGTGATGCCGGAGAAATAGGATTTTTTCCTCAACTTTCAGGCTGAGGTCAGAACTGCAAATTAGGGTTTGAGTTGGCTCTTGAGGAATAAAGTTTATATCCTTGAATGTGCTTATCAGTGTTGCTCGCTTGTGTCCCGATAGGGTAGTGGATATCCTTGAGGCCTGCGGAGCCTTAGACCTGAGTTCAAGTCTCAGTCGGGACGTAAATTATTATTTTGACCTTCTGTTTTTCTTATTTGATATTTTTTTCTTCAGTTTTTCATCGGATTCTTATTTTACTCTTCTTGATTCCTTCTTTGCTTCGGTTCCATCAAGTATTTCTTCCCGATTTTTCACTCTCTTCCATTTCTCTCCCTTACTTTGTGCCTCCACTTTTCTCTTTTTCTTGTCTCTATTATTTACTTCCTGCCTATGATTCATCTTCTGTCTGTTGTTTCTTCGTCCCAGGGAGACTATTTTCGCTTTTGCTCTTCCAGGTTAAATCAAAAAGATGATTAATGTGATCTGAACTTATAATATAAAAGTAAAAAGAGGAATGTTATGAAAGGGAAGAGTTTGATTTTGCTTGTGGTGTTGATATTCTTATTTGCCTCAGGTTGTGCTGAAGACAGTGAATCTGCTGACGATTCTAATTCTCCGGTACCTGAAACCGGGGCTGCCTTACAGTCGGAAGAAAACATATCTTCAAAACTTGGAAAAGACTACATTGTCCGCCTTGAGAACTACGGAGTGGTAACGCCTACGGAACTGGAAATCTCAAAAGGAGATACCGTTTCTTGGTGGAGCGACAAAAGACAGGGTAATTACGTGCTTGTTAGTGAGGAAAAGCTGTTTCCGAATGAAAAACTTTCATACAGGGTACCTTTTACTTATACTTTTAATGAAACAGGGAAATACCACTTTACTGTCAAAGATCTTCCTGAAATGAACGCTACGATAAGAGTGAAAGAGTGAATTGAAATTTCTGCTTCCTTGCCCTAATTTTGTATTGAATCTTCTATCCAGCAGAAGGGAGGCAATTGCCCTAAATCGGGCTTTTTTCTTGTTTTCTTTTTATTCCAAAATTGGCTGAAGACTCAGACTTAGAAACTTTATACACTTTTCACACTCTGGTAATAGGTCTTGCTATAGTTTTGTAGTGATCGAAGAGGTTTTTTCCCCACCTGAGTGCGCTTTCATCAAAACTTACAAGGTTATGATTGTAGTAAATTCCACTGTTACAGAAGAGGGAGAGAGCCATGAACTTTTCCGTGACTATGCTTGAAGCAATTTTCATATTATTGTTATTGCAGACATAGAGTTTGGTATGTTTTAGGTTCAGGAAGTGTTCAAGTTCCTTTTTGTAGTCATTGAGCATTCTATCATAAACGTATTCTGTAAATACCAGGGTTATATCCGTGCCCTTTGCGGCAAGCTCTATGCACAGGGACGGATAGATGGGCAAGAAAAATGAGGATGAAATTCTCACTTTCTCAGATTCAGATAGATGTTCCACAACTTCTTTTGGATATTCAAATACATGGTTTCGGTCAGGATTCACTTCGATATAGTCTCCAAGTTTTCCGATCTCATCGAGAAATTCAGGAGGAATTGATGTCATATCCTGATTTATCCAGTAATCGTGGTTTTTATCGAAGACGTTAAACGTTTCAAGAATTGTTTTCATCTTCGGAACCAGAATTTCGCCGATACTGGAAAGCTTGTAGAGCCTGTTACTTTCAACAATAAGGTCTTGCTTCATTAGTATCTTTATCTGGGTCATTATCGGGCTCGAACGGACATCGAGTGTGTTTTTAATTTCTTCGATGTTCTTGGGTCCATCCAGAAGCAGTAAAAGTAGATTTTTCCTTTTTTCTGAAAGAAAGAGAACATCCAGTAGTGATGAATCCATCTAATTCCCTCTCTTAGGTCTCATCCTATTATATGTGACATCATATATATCTCTATAATATCTCTATACTAGAAGACTCTGAACTTTTTTCCTTTATCCTTGCCATTGTAGTTTTCGACGAAATAAAAGATTTTTATAGGGGTTTGGGTTTTTGGGGTTTATACTTAAGGATTTTTGAGATTCATACCTGAATACAAAG
>DATMYS010000195.1:0-3400 GCA_035560835.1 Methanosarcina sp. | reverse complement strand
GTATGTATTTAATTCCAAACATTTTAACATATACTGTGAAAAGTAAGATACCTTTTAAATGTCATTTTAACCCTTGATCTTTGTGAGTCATACTAAAACGGGTGATTATGAAGAAGATTCTTGGTTTTCCCGTTTCTCAGGCTTCACTTCTTGCTTTACTTCTTGTAAAAGCCAGGACAAAACGTTAACCATCCTGAGATAAACCATGTAGGTGAATAACTTCTCCGGAAAATAACGCTTAAAGCTTAACTGGGTGACTGCACTGGGTAAATGGTCATAACCAGTTAACTGTTATGGACCTGCAGTATAGATTGGCAGGCCAGTTATCCTTCAAATCAACTTAATATTACTAATAATTCCTGAGTGAACTAATCTTTAGACCAGGTATAAACTCAATTTCACACGATAAAAAAGGTGGTTTCAAGTGTCAGAAGACAGTACAATAAGATCTTCTCTGGAAGATATCAAAACAAGGGTAGAGTTCCAGCTTGAGAGCGGGAAGATCAATGCTGAAGATGTGAAATCTCTCTTAACCGAAATAGAAATCATGAGGGTTCAAAACGAGAATATGAAGGCCCGGCTTCTTGAAGCAAGCGTAGCAACAGGCAGGCACCTTCAGGAAATCAATAAGTTGAAGGCTCATCTGGAACAGCTTACCGAGCCTCCTCTCTTTATTGCAACTATTCTTGAGGTAAATGGAGAAATCGCACTTATAAGGCAGCATGGGAATAACCAGGAAGTTCTTACTCAGATTCCTGAAGAGTGCATTGGAAAGATTGAGCCCGGCATGAGAGTTGCAGTAAACGGGGCATACTCAATTATTTCCGTAGTCAGCAGG
Source organism: Methanosarcina sp. (assembly GCA_035560835.1). Classification (GTDB taxonomy): domain Archaea; phylum Halobacteriota; class Methanosarcinia; order Methanosarcinales; family Methanosarcinaceae; genus Methanosarcina. Next base: position 2,562 of record DATMYS010000195.1, on the reverse strand, counting down.
GCTGCCGATGTGCGGGCTCAGGTAATGGAACTCATTAATTCTCCTGGGGTGGACTACAGCATGATTGGTGGGCTGGACGAGGTACTTCAAGAAGTCCGGGAAAGCGTTGAATTGCCACTCACCGAACCCGAACTTTTCGAGGACATCGGAATCGAACCCCCTTCAGGTGTCCTGCTCCATGGGGCTCCAGGCACGGGCAAGACCCTTATTGCAAAGGCTATAGCTTCTCATGCAAAAGCAACCTTCATCAGAATGTCGGGATCTGACCTGGTCCAGAAATTCGTAGGTGAAGGCTCAAGGCTTGTCAAAGACATTTTCCAGCTTGCGCGGGATAAGTCTCCAAGCATTCTCTTTATAGACGAGATCGACGCTGTCGGCAGTATGAGGACCTATGACGGAACCAGCGGCTCGGCTGAGGTCAACAGAACAATGCTTCAGCTCCTTGCGGAGATGGATGGTTTTGACCCCAAAGGCAATGTAAAGGTCGTTGCTGCAACCAACAGGATTGACCTGCTTGATCCTGCTCTCCTCAGGCCTGGCAGGTTTGACAGGTCTATCGAAGTTCCGCTCCCTGATGATGCCGGTAGGGTCGAAATCCTTAAAATCCACACCCGCAAAATGAATCTTGCAGATGATGTGGACTTCGAGAAACTCGCAAAAGTCATGACCGGTATGAGCGGGGCAGAAATCAGCGTTATCGTCAAGGAGGCCGGAATTTTTGTGCTGCGCAGGCGCGGTAAACAGATCACCATGGCAGACTTCTTGAAAGCACACGAAAAGGTCGTAAATGTTCAGGAACCCTCAATTCCCCAGGCCATGTTCGTATAAACCTGCCCTGAAGCTGAAACGGATACCTTCTTTAAGCTGAAGGAAAACTTTCCTTCAGTTGTGCCGGATAGAAATAAAAGTTCTCCCGGCAACTTTTGTATTTTTACTTTTTTCACAAATGAGACGAAAGGTTTATATTTTATAAATTACTTGAAGATATGCTGCCAAAGAGGCAAAGCATAACGGTAAGAATAACAAGCTGCTCCGATAGTGTAGCTCGGCCAATCATTCAGGACTCTCACTCCTGCGACTGGGGTTCAAATCCCCATCGGAGCACTTTTCTTTTTTACAATTTTTCTATAGCTTTTTGCACCTTTTTAATGAGTACATCTCACAACTCAAAGTTACGTCTACAAGTATCGAGTTTGAAATTATCAATCGACTTTCAGGTAATGAAATATAATTTTTGAAACTCTTAGTGATGTAGGAGTAAAACTGGTTTTGGGATAAGCTCAATGTTATATCTAAATTTTGCAGTTGAACTCAAAGCAAATCATTGAATTCATTTCCCTAAAATAGTAGAGTTTAAGGGTATCAATTAATTTGTGTTTTTAGTATTTTTATGAAAATAGTCTTTACAGAAACTATGCTCTCTACCTTGACTCCATGATTTTTAAACATATTGTCAATCCATATTGAAAGTAGTTTGGCAAAAGTAAAGCCAAAATCATGGGTTATTATCAGCTTATAATAGCTGTTGCAATCTTTGTAATCTATAGTCTCAACCCAGTTAGTTATCTTGAGATTGACGACTAGCCCATTTATAATTTCTTTTAAACTACATTCCTCAAGAGACTTCTGAAAGTAGAGTTCTATTGTATATTCTATGATTTTATTTCGGATAAAAAGTTCATTTAGCATTTCTATATCGGCGGTCTCTATCAGCATTTTAAAGGTAGTTTTTTCAATGATAATCAATGATCTTGCTCGTTTAAGGCGCATCCAATATTTCTCTTCCAGAGTTAATTCTGGAGTTTGTTTTGAGCTATTATCCAGATTTTCCAGTGCAAGTTCTAAGGTTTTTTGCTGCGTTTCAAATTTTTCCGCGTGATTTTTTAATAATTCCCAATGTTTCTGCGAGATCGTTGTAGAAATTCGGTGTGTTTTCAAAACAGTTCACCCAAATTTCAGACATTTTCCAGAATTTATAGAACTTCCGAAGTTAAACTAAGTAGTCAGTATGCTCTAAATCTTCAACTATCTAAAACACATTTAGCTACAGCGTCTATTGTACCTGATTTCATTCTACAGGTGCATACAGTCCGAATTCACTAGTTTTTCAATGCGCATATCATACGAATTATACGCATGCTATACTTACACTATCTGGGCAGCCTATTTTTACCTGCGTATTTTATGTTATCTTTGTTCACAGCAAAAACGGTGCTCATAGCAATAAGCGCTTAGAGTCTGTCTTAAAATTAATCGGTTCTACAGTTGAGATAGGCTTACGCATCAGAACTAAAAAGCGTGAACACAACACTTAAAAAAACATTAAAAACTATCAACAAACTAGAGGTGTTAAACATGAACGACAAAATAGCAAACGATCCGAACGCACTGAGACAACTGGCGAATGAATTACGCAAAAAAGCAGATGCAGCAGAAGCAGAAGCTGAAAAAGTACAGTCTGCGCAGAAAGTAAGTTGGACAGGCTGTACGTTTGTAGAATGCGTCTTCTTCCAGCCACTCAAACTTTAAATCAACAACGAATTATGAATAAGCCATCACTTA
>DATMYS010000194.1:0-4122 GCA_035560835.1 Methanosarcina sp. | reverse complement strand
ACCGTATATAATATCCTAATTAAATTAATTGTCTTAATTAAATTAACGAAGACAGAAGTTATATTAACTCCCCGATAGATTTTATGGAAAACATTAGCAAACTGGAGGTTTTTTCAAATTGAGTTCTGAAAAGTTAAAAATAGCTGTCTTAGGAGGAACCGGAAACATAGGGGAGGGGATGGTGCTCAGGCTGGCCCTTCAAAACCTTATGGCTGAAGGTATAAAGAACGAGATAATTATAGGGTCCAGGTCCAAGGAAGCTGCCGATGAAGCCGCAAAACAAGACTTATCCGAGCTTGAGAATTGCGGGTTCGATACTTCAGGAATAAATATTACGGGAAACACTAATCTTGAAGCTGCGAAGGCAGCTGAAATAATAATTCTTACTCTTCGTTTTGACCATGTTATACCGTTGCTGCATGAGATTCATGAAGCTATTGAAAACAAGATTCTTATCACTCCTGTAGTCCCAATGGTAAAGGAAGGAGACCTATTTATATATAAACCTCCGGAAGAAGGTTCAGCCGCTCTTGCAATTCAGAAAAATGTCCCGGATTCTACAAAAGTTGTTGCAGCCTTCCACAACATTCCGGCAAGAAAATTGAAGGATATTGCCAAGTGCAAGGCTGTGCATCATGCACTGGTGTGCGGTGACGATGCAGAAGCAAAAAAGCTGGTCATTAAGCTTACAGAGCATATGGGATGCCTGAAACCTCTGGATGGAGGTCCTCTTAAACAGGCAAACACTATGGAATCACTTACACCGTTAATGATCAACCTTGCAAAACTCAACGGACTCAAGGATCTCGGAATAAACTTCTCCTGATAAAACCTTATGAAATCACGAGAGATGTACAGGAAAAGACTGGAGAAGGATATATTTTGAATCTGGAATAAGGAACATTTTTTAGAAACTCATTTTTATATAATGAGATATATAATATATCTTAAGGCACAGGTTTTAAGGAGATAAAACAAGAACCTCTGCCTGAAGATATAAAAAACAGATTAATTAACAGATTATAGTAAAAACAAATTCATTAACGGATGATAGTAAAAACTGATTCATTAATGAATGGCTGTAAAATTAATTCATTGACGGATGGCCAGCAAAAGCTAATTCATTAATGAATGATCAACAAAAAGAGACCCAAGAGCTCATACCTGCCTGTCCTGATCCAGATTCTTCACTTCTGCTATTGAACCCGAACAAATTTAGTTTATGTTAAATATTATGAGATAAATAATCAACATGAGAAAATCTGTGAGAAAAGAACTGATCAGTGAAAAATCTAGAAAAGGACTTATTACGAGAAAGTTTGTCTGGAAAAAGCCTGTTTATCGTAAAGCTCCAGAAATCACTTTCAGCTGCAGAGTTTTCTCTTTATCTCATTATTTTTGCTTACTTTTCTTTTCTAAAAAGGACGAATCGACCAAATCAGACAGTGAACCTGTATGAGTGAAGAACTGCTAAAAGTGTTAAAGGCTGCAGGGCTTGACATACTTTCCTGCATGCAGTGTGGCACATGCACAGGAAGTTGTCCTTCTGGACGGCATACCGCGCTTAATACGCGAAGAATTATTCGGGACGCACGCAAGAATAGGGTAGAAATCCTTTCCGATGACGCCCTCTGGCTCTGTACTACCTGCTATACTTGCCAGGAACGCTGCCCGCGCAACATACCAATTACCGATGCTCTCCTTGAGCTAAGGAGACTTGCGATAAAAAAAGGTTTCATGCTTCCCGAACACAGGAAGATCTCGGAAATGGTCATGGAGTGCGGGCATGCAGTTCCTCTTGATGAAGAAACAAAGCAAAAAAGGGAAGAACTCGGGCTCGATCCCATACCTGAGACCGTCCAGAAGTCTCCTGAAGCCCTTCAAGAGGTAAGGAATCTGCTCAAAGCATGCGGATTTGACGAGCTAACGGCTGAAAAGTAAGGAGGCAGAATATGGAAAAACTATCGCTATTTCTTGGATGCATTGTACCCAACCGTTACCCCGGAATTGAAAACGCAACTAAACTCTGCCTGCAGAAGCTTGATATAGACGTATCCGACCTGCCAGGAGCCTCCTGCTGTCCTGCTCCCGGAGTCTTCAAGTCCTTTGATAAAGCAACCTGGCTTGCCCTTGCCAGCCGGAACATAGTTCTTTCGGAAAAACTGGAACGGGATATCCTCACAGTCTGTAACGGCTGCTACGGTTCCCTGGCAGATGCTAATTCGGAGCTGAAAAAGGATCCTGAGCTAAGGGCGTGCACAAACAAATGCCTTCAAGAAATCGGCATGGAATTCAGAGGTACTGCTGAGGTAAGGCACATAATCGAATTTCTGTATAAAGAATTGGGGCCTGAAAAACTCAAGGGGTATATAACAACCCCGCTTAACCTTAAAGTGGCACTGCACTACGGATGTCACCTTATCAAGCCTTCAAGAGACCGGAAACTTGGAGAAACGGAGGCTCCGGTTTTCTTTGATGAACTCGTTGAAGCCACAGGTGCAAAAAGCGTAGACTATACCGACAAGATGATGTGCTGTGGAGCCGGAGGGGGAGTCCGTTCAGGGCATGCTGCCGAGTCCCTTGAGATGCTTGAGCACAAACTAGCCTGTATTCGGAAAGCAGGAGTGGACTGTATTGTGAATGCATGTCCTTTCTGCCACCTGCAGTTTGACAGGGGACAGCTCGCAGTCAATGAAAAATTCGGAACGGATTACTCGATCCCTGTCCTTCACTATTCTCAGCTACTGGGTCTTGCTCTCGGCTTTTCTCCATATGAACTAGGAATAGAACAGAATGCGGTTCAGAATATCGAGTTTCTTGCAAAAATCTATGAAATCAGTGCCGGTTTAAGATAATAGTCAGGAAAAAATACTCAAACAAGAACTTTCAAATAAAGTTGAAGACCGAAAATAGGAGAGAAGATATTTTTCATTTTTTTCATGCCAAAGTTAAAGATTTTTTCTTTGGTGATTTTATCTTTCATCCTGCATGTACCAAAGACACTTCTGTCTCCATTTGCAGGTTCCGCAGACGTCGTCAATGTCTGATGCATTAGCCAGTTGTGAATTGATTAAACTGAAGGCTTCATCTGCCTCCATAATTGCTCCTTCTTTTATCTTTAATTTCTCCATAACAACAAGATCCATACTCCTTATCCTGTGAGAGATAGTTGATTCCTGAGCAGTGCATTCACTTTTACTTGGGCAGGAGAAGCAGATCACATCACATTCGGATACCAGTTCCAGAGGTCTTGAAGGAAAAGCTTTAATATCTGAAATTACGGCCCTCAAATTGGCCACAAAAACCGGGCTGTACCCGTAGCCCTGAAAACCCTGGATGCAGCAAAGGTGATGAGCTCTGATCTTCAAGCATTTGAACCCGGTTTTAGAACCCGATCCAGATGTGTTCGATTTTTTGAGCATATATTTCTCCAGAACTTCAACTCACAGAACCATAGAATTAATTCTAAAAAACAACTCTGAAATATTCATTCTATAATATCAATTTTTGAATCAGCTAACTGGGGTAACTCTTCAATAGGCAGCGTTATCGAAGGAGCTTCAGAGTATTTTGCAAAGAGAATTTCATAGCCTGTTTTAAGCCCTAGCATGATATTGAGATTCGTAAGATCATCGTTCAGGAGCAGTGCCTGACCGATAGGATTACAGACTGCTTCATACTCAATACCCTCGGATTTTTTAATTCCGAGACTGACTTTTTCGAAGCTGCAGACTTTACAGCAAACCGAAAACACTTCAAAATATCTTGAAAGAATGTCATAAGCCAGCCTGGCTTCTCGCTCATACTCAATACAGAAAGCGATTCCTATTTTTGTATACCCAAGCCTTTTTGCATAAATAGTTATCTCTTCCAGTTTTGTCCTTTTCACACCATTGGACTCGAGCCAGGCAGAAATCTGAATTGATTTCAGATTGTCGCCTGTATACTCAAGCCCAGATTTAATGACAGAACAATTTTTGCCTCTCATACATTCCTTAATCCGGCATAACGCACACTGCACACTTTTTTTCTCCAGGGTTTTTAACATGGATAGGGAATTATAGTCACAAATAAGCTGTGAAGGTATAAATATTTCTACAAGGGATATTGAAATATATATAT
>DATMYS010000193.1:0-5682 GCA_035560835.1 Methanosarcina sp. | reverse complement strand
AGGAACCTACGTGGAAGCAAGCAAAGAAAGATCGACTCATTAAGTTATTCTGTGCTTTTTGCGCTCGCAGTTGCAACAAGTATAAACGCCCTTATTGTGGGAATAAGCTTTGCTTTTATTAAATAATCCATTCTTGAGCCTGCAATTATTATAGGCCTTATAACCTTTTTTATGTCTTTGTGTAGAGCCTTTCTTGGACGCAAAATGGGCCACTTTTTCGAGCACGAAGCAAAACTTGCTGGTGGTGTGGTACTCATTGGGCTTGGAATCAGCTTATTGTTCTTGAACAGTTGACTTTAACTTTTTGAGCTATTCGATAAATACAAAAATTATAATACAGGGTAATGTTCTGTAATGACAAAAAGGAAAACCTGACATGACTGCGAGATCTCTGACGACATTCTTGTTCATGGTAGGCAAATTAGAAACTTTGTTTCCAAATAAATATTAGCCGATGAAAACTATGCTAAATTGGGGTTATTTAACAGAATTTTATGTAGAATGTATTATCCCTGGGGAGGCATAAATGTCGGGTATAAACACTGATGAATTTATGTCAATTTCTTTTGATTTACAAAAAGTAGCCTTGATCCTTGCCATAATAGGCTTTATCATAATAAGGGCAGGTAAGTTAAATAAAGGAAAATTACACAGACACGATATAATATCCACATTGGGGTATTTGCTAGTAGTCTTATCTGTTCCATATATGATTAATTATACATACGATGCCATAATCTCAAAAGCCATTTCTCCTGTAATTTTAATTCATTTTTTAATAGGAATTGTGATTTTATTCCTGGGATTTATAGTTGTGATTAATAGGCGAGGCTGGAAAATAAAAAGAAGATGGAAAACTAAAGCGAACATGCAAGTTCTTTTAGTTTTGTGGTTGATAAATTTCGTACTAGGAACATATATGGTCTTATTTACTTAATAATGACTTATTAATGACTTATGCTTTTGGATTAAAAAGCAATAGCAGTAGATTTCTAGTGGTAAATCTGTAGCATTAAATCCCTAACTGTATAAATCTCAACAATTCTACGGAAGTTTCCCATACTCGATTTTATCCTTCAAATGCATAAGTCCCACACTTTCCTGAAAGTTCTGATGAACTGTAAAAAGATTCTACCTGACAAAGGTAAAGGCTATGACCCGACACATTGTTCTTGGAAATCAGTTCTTGCTTATAAATATAGATAAATGGTTCCAGGTAAGCTTTGTTATTGATGTCTCAGCCCAACCGCATAAGTTATAGCTTTTTCGAAAACTGAAAAACCTTTTATTATCTAAACCCAAAATATAAAACGAATATTTTTTTATAAATATTATTTTCGGGGGATATAATGAATACGAGTGAAAATGATAAAGTTCCGTATACTCTAGGAAATATCAAAAAATGTATGTGTCCAAAGTGTCCTGTCCAAGCTGACAGCAAATGTGCAATGGATAAGCTTGATAATTTAGTAAAGGGATTGGAAAATGCACGGGAAGGAGACGTTCCGGAGCCTCAAAACGTTCCAGGGATATATTGTTCGACAGGTAAAGCTACCTGCAAGGATCTTAACCCTGACCAACAATGCATTTGCTACACCTGTGTAGTCTGGAAAGAGTATAATCTCGGAGAAGGAGTACAATCCATGTACTTTTGCCAGAACGGTAAAGCAACTTGATTTTGAGCCCAGAAGATAAAAAGATGATATCTGGAAGTCAGATAGCAATTAGCAACAATGAATTCGAGTAAATGAGAGAATGAGAGAAGCTAACAGGATCTATGTTATCTAAAGCAGTTGGCCTCTCTCGATATGATAATTGCCAGGGTTTTGTCTGTATCTTTGAGGAGAGAAGACTGAAAATTAAACTTTTTATCCTCACCTGAAATTGCTGTCCCTGTTCTTTCTCGTCTGGTTCAACTCAGTTCCTGAAGTTCAGTTCCAGAAGTATTTTTTTCAATATCAAGTCCAAAAACATTAAGAATCTTGACAGTTTCAGAGAGAACTCCCCTGACAATTCATCACCTTCAATTACAGTCAGCTTCATGCCAAGAGGATCTATACCACTATATACGAAGGGGTACTATATGTCTCAGAAAACAACTGGAAAGGATTATCTGACGATGGGTGATGTTGTGCTGGATGATAAAACAGTACTTGTAAGAGTGGACTTTAATTCACCCATGGAGGATAATGGAAACATCCTGGACGATAGAAAAATTAAGAGTCATTTGCCTACGTTGCGGTCCTTGGAGCACTCAAAAGTAGTTCTGATGTCTCATCAGGGTCGACCCGGAGATATGGACTATACCACCCTGGAAGCTCATGCAAAGCTGGCGACAAAGCTTTTAGGTCGAGAAGTGACCTACGAGGATGACATATTCAGCTCCTGCGCAAGGAATGCTATAAAATCCCTTGCCCAGGGAGAGATCCTGCTCCTTGAGAATACACGCTTCAATGCCGAAGAGATTATGAACCGTGCTCCTGAAGAACAGGCTAAAAGCCAGATGGTCAAGAAGTTGTATCCGCTGTTTGATTTCTTTATAAACGACGCTTTTTCAGTTTCTCACAGATCTCAGTGTTCTGTGGTAGGATTTACAGAGGTTTTGCCTAGCGTTGCTGGCATCCTCATGGACAAAGAAATTACAGGCTTAGATAAAGCCTTGAAATGTCATGAGCATCCAGCAATCTTCGTGTTGGGAGGAGCAAAAGCCAACGACTCCATAAAGGCGATTTCTAATATTCTCAAGCGAGGCGGTGCTGATAAGATCCTTACAACCGGAGTAGTAGCTACGGTATTTATGATGGCAATAGGCATCGATGTAGGCGAGATCAACAGGAAATTAATTGAAGATGAGAAATATACAAGTCAGATTTCGATTGCTTCCAGGCTACTCAAGGAGTATTCAGGCAAGATCGCCGTGCCTGAGGATGTAGCGCTAAATAATGGTGGAGAACGCCAGGAAGTGAAAGTGGAAAAGATAAAAGGAGATCTTCCAATAGCTGATATTGGCCAGAAGACCATTGAAAATTATTCCAAGTATATTAAAGACGCAAAATTATGCGTTTTTCATGGCCCAACTGGTATTTTCGAGCTAGATAATTTCAGGCTTGGCACAGATGAACTTCTTAAGGCTGCAACTCAAGCAAGCTACTCTGTTGCAGGAGGAGGGCATACCTTAGATGCCATTGATCAACTTGGTCTAGAATCAAAGTTTTCCCACGTAAGCATGGGTGGAGGTGCGAGCATAACGTATCTATCTGGTGAGTCCTTGCCAGGAATCAGCGCTCTAAAAAACAATGCATCCAGGTACCATAAAGATTAAAAGGCCTCTACAAGCTGTCTTTTCTATGTGCGATTCTGGCCTTGAGGTGCGAAGAAAGCGTGAATTCTATCAACGCACGGAAAAGTCAATTATATGTCAATTCAAGCAGTTTGAAATGTTATATCGCTGTTTTCTCAGTTCAACTGCGTGAATCAAACTCATATTTCCTCAAAGAACTCCTTGATTACTTACTTTTTAGACAATTAACTGATGCAAAAGGCTTTGTATTCTATGACATTTTATTTATTTAAATCCAAATGCAAATGGCTCAGGGCTTGCGCGGTAAACTGAAATGAATAGCATGAGATCTCAAAACTTTTAAACTAGTGTATTGTGACAGTTTGCTCATGCTTTTTTGCTCCAAAATGCGCAAGTTCTAAAGAACGCGAGAAGATTGAATTTCATTGAAAGGGGGGCTTTAAATGAGAGTGACGATACAGCAGAATCTAATCAATGCATTTGGGGGAGAAGTCAAGCATATATGAGTTATGTGCATTTTGCAAATCAAGCCGAAATAAAAAACTTAACAATGCGGCTCGACTGTTCCGCGCAATCGCTCATGCTGAATATGTACATGCAGGAGACCATTTTCGGGAGTTAAAACACCTTGATCGAGGATTTGTCGCAAGTAGAATGGCAGTTTTTGGACCGGGTGATACCAGGAAAAATCTTAAACTGGCCATTGCTGGTGAAAATATGAGATAGAGGAAATGCATCCTGCATATATTGAACTTGCAAAATTTCAGGGAATAAAAATTACGCAAAACGTTTAAAAAAAAATCATTAGAGTCAGTTACTTCAAGAGTACTTGATTTGGATTTTGAGTTGTAATTCTGAACATGCAAAAAATTAAACAAACAGGGCAGGATGACAATGGCTAAAGCAAAAATTGCGGTAAACGGTTACGGAACTATAGGAAAAAGGGTTGCAGACGCCGTTGAGGCTCAGGATGATATGGAAGTTATCGGAGTTTCCAAGACAAAGCCAAATTATGAGGCTGCAGTAGCACATCAGCTAGGATATGATATATACGCTCCTGCTGAGAATGCTGAAGCTTTTGAGAAGGCAGGAATGCCTGCAGCCGGAACTATTGAAGAAATGCTAGAAAAAGCTGACCTGGTTGTGGATTGCACTCCAGGGGGAGTTGGGGAAGAAAATAAGCCTATGTATGAGAAAGTCGGGATAAAGGCAATCTGGCAGGGGGGCGAGAGCCATCCGCTTGCAGGTTTCTCCTTCAATGCAGAGAGTAATTACGAACAGGCGCTGGGCCGTGATCTGGTAAGGGTTGTTTCCTGCAACACCACAGGGCTTTGCAGGGCCATTTCACCTATAGACAGAGAACTCGGAGTAAATAAGGTGAGGGTAAGTCTCGCAAGAAGAGCAGTAGATCCCAATGATTTTAAGAAAGGACCTGTTAATGCAATCGTACTTAATCCGGTTAAACTTCCGTCTCACCACGGACCAGACGTTAAGAGTGTGCTTCCTCGCATTAACATAACGACTGCAGCTATAAAAGTTCCGACGACTCTTATGCATGTGCACACTGTAAATATGGAAGTCAATAAGGATTGCACTGCAGAAGACGTTAAGAGTATCTTTGGTTCACAGTCCAGGATTCGTTTAGTAGGGCAGGGGATTACTTCAACAGCCGAAATAATTGAATTTGCTAGAGATATTGGACGCCCCAGACACGATATGTGGGAGCTCTGTATCTGGCCTGAATCCATCACAGTGGCTGAGAAGGAACTTTACTTCTTCCAGGCTATTCATCAGGAGTCTATCGTAGTTCCAGAGAATGTGGATGCTATCAGAGCAATGATGGAGCTGGAAAGCGACGGCTCGAAATCGATCGAGAAAACAAACAAAGCTATTGGACTGTATAACAAATAAGGTTGCGAGGATTAAAGTCTCTATGGAGACTCAAGTTTTTGAGGACTCTGTGCATTCAGTTTGAACATCAGGAATCGGCTTTGTAGAAAACTATCTAAACCAGCTTCAAGAGGCTGAAATTAAATACGTAAAACAAGCTTATATCATTCAGTTCAAGTAAATGAAGACTAGCTATTGAGGTTTTCTACGAAGCCAAAAAACATATTCTTGTCTTTAATATTCTGACTAAGCTCTGTGAACTTAAAAAATCAAGAGCTAATGCTTCGATTCCAAATTGTGGAAATAAAACTGGACTTTTAATTAGCACTGATCACTGATTTTGGTCGTGGGTCTGAGTTATTGATCATTTCCGAAAAAACGAGTACATCTCTCACATTTAATAAAAAATTAAATATAATCTTATGTTTACGGTTTTCTATAACTCGGATCCACGACCCAAAATGCTTATTTCAGATTATACGCATATAAAT
>DATMYS010000192.1:0-8483 GCA_035560835.1 Methanosarcina sp. | reverse complement strand
GAGTTATATATAAATGAGTATATGCAATTATACTCATATGATATTTAAATATATTGATTTATATTACGCTACGAATTTTAATGTTGCCTTGTTCAGTCTGAATAGTTGCAAATGTTTAATTTCTTTTTTTACATCGTCACTGCACACGATTGCACTTATTTTAAGTGAACTGATTCCTTCCCCTTCATCTTTTTTGAGCAGTGTTTCAGCTGCCTCCCTGATATCAGACAAAGTCCCCTTTCAGCTATTAGAGGCTCTGTAACAGGGCTTGTTTCCGCACTATCCGTATAATGGAGGTACTGGGGCATTTGAAAATCAGCCATGCAATCTTCGATTTCATAATACTTCATCCATACTCCCGCTTCTGTATCCTTTAAGATCAAGGGCAATATAAGAAAAGCCACAGTTTTGCAATACCTCTAACATTTTATCTCGCATGTTTACTGCTTTTTCAAATTCTTCAGGCATTAACTCGATTCTTGCAATTTTACCATGCAGTCTTACACGCAGATTTAAAAACCCTATATCGTGCATCAAATTCTCTGCCTTTTCTATAATTTGCAGCTTTTCAACTGTAATTTCTTCCCCATATGGAATTCGCGATGCAAGACATGAAGCTGAAGGTTTGTTCCAGAAATCAAAGCCACAGTCCTGAGCCAGTTGCCGGATATGCTTCTTCTGAAGCCCAACCGAGAGAAAGGGATGAAGTATTCCTTCTTCATTACTTGCCTGAAGTCCGGGACGGTATTCATTGAGATCAGAAGCGTTAATTCCATCAGCTATTTTTGAAATTCCCATTTTTTCAGCCTGATCCCTTAGTATCCTGGCAGATTGTTTTTTACAGATATAACAACGATTGGGGCTGTTTTTCCTGAACTCTTCATTTTCCAAAATAGGAAAGGGAATTATAGAGCAGGATAACCCGAAATTGCTTGCGATTTCTTTTGCCTCGTTAACAGCTCTTCTTGGGACAAGAGGCGCATCAAAAAGTATACATTTTACCTTATCCTGAAGTACTTTTTGCGCAAATAATGCAAGTAAAGTACTGTCTATTCCGCCTGAATATGAAACAAGCAAGTACTCTAATCCTGCAAGTTCTTTGAGCAATGCATCCTGCATGTCTTCTTTTTCCATGGATAAATACAACCTTTTAAGTTCAGATTTTTGACTGTACCGGAAACATTAAATTTTCCAAGAACATTCACAATTGTGAATAGTTTGAAATGGACATCATTGGTAATAATACTTTTTGTTCGGAAAACGAGAATGAAGGTAGAATTACAGATTGCAAAAGTGAAACAAAAATGTAAGTACTGAAGGAGTAAACATGAAAATTCGAATAAAAACCTTTGCTCAGATAAAGGACATTCTAGGAGCGGACAGCTTTCTTGAATGCCAGAACGACACCTCAATGCGGGAACTTCTTAAAGCCCTTCGAGAGAAAGCCGGAAAATCTGAAGACCAGCTTTTTTCCAGGGAAGGAGATCTGCACAGTAATTTAGTTTTGATACTGAATGGTGCACGAATTTATGAAGAAGAAATCGATTCTCTCAAACTTTCGGAAGGAGATGAAATTACACTTCTTTCTCCAGTTTCAGGAGGATGATGCCTAACGAAAAATATTGGCTCGATATCAGTTTCCGAATAGATCTTAATTGCAAAAGTTGAATTTGAGATTGACCTGTACTCCATTTTTACAGATAAAACATGTAAGAGATGAGTTTTTATGACCGGTGCAAAAGTGCTTCTCATGATGGGATGTCCCGAGGTCCCAATTCAAACCAGTATTGCCCTGTATCTATCCCATAAGCTGGCCAAGTTAGGATTCGATGTAACCGTTGCCGGGACAACTGCCGCAAGCAAGCTTTTGAAAGTGTCTGATTTCGATGGGTATTATGTGAAAAAGCTGGTAGATCTCGATAAAACCATAGTGGATATCATTGAAAAAAGAACGGATTTCAACATATGCTTTGCCTTTATGCATAATGATGCCGGAATGACCTATGCAACAACTATGAGCTCTATTTCCCAGGCCGGGATGTACTCTATAGTCTTTGGCAGGAACGCCGAGGCTCTGGCTGAAACTATAGAGTTCGATTGTGAAAAGATCGTAGCACAGGATGTTCACAACCCTGTTTGTCTCAAGAATAAGCTGGATAAGGTAATAGAGGAGATAGCCAGATGAGTTGTATTGAGCAAATGAAGTACGAGATTCACCTGGAAAAAACAAGTTTCAAGGATGCTAGAGAGCATATAGAGAAAAATTCGGACGAGGTTTACTATGTATCTCCTGGATATAAAATTTTCAAGGATTATTATATAATAGGGATCCCGCCCATTGCGGTAGGAGCTAAAGGAAATGCTCTTATTTTTACCTATACAAAGCCCTGTTACGGAAGTTTTGTCCTGAGTATTGATAATGAGGACAGTGTAAAGGAGATCAATCGGCTCAGGGAGTCGGGAAAAGAAAAAGGATTGGCCTCAATAAAGAAAGGCAAACCTCCTGAAAGTTCCAAGGCACCCGCAGCCAGCTACCAGGAGATGTGGAAAAAACAAAATCTTGAAAGCTGACCGTAATGCCGGACTTTGTTCTTCCTGGTTTTATACACTTTTCAAAGAGCTTACCATGGCACAGCATCTATTCTCATTGCCATTGGTTTGATAGTTTTGGTGTATCCTCTCCTGGAAGGATCAAATGTGAGCTGGAACAGGGTATCGATTTTAAGTCCATAAAGCGAAATTAGAGGCAGACTTATGGTGCAAAATCGATAGCCTTCAGGAAAAAAATTCCTTAACCGATGACTAATGAATTCTTGCTCAATTCCTTAACTTTACAATAACTTTTATCCATCAAACCTGTTCAAGAACCGTATATCAGGAGCATCCCTTTCCAAATACTGGAGTGCTGACGGCATCTTGAATCAGCGTTTGTTCTTAAGACAAGCATATGATGGGATAGGTGCATAAGACTTTGTTGGCGGCACTATGAGAGCCTTCGATACCTATCCTGATCAGTATGCCAGATCTTAGATGCGTGCCTCTTCTTTTCCTTCCGTAATACCACCTTTGCTCACATCATTGACCGGGTTGTGAGCCTCGTACACGTACCGTTGTCCCCTCATTGCCGATAGCACTGCTGCTATGCCGCAAAGTACAGCCCCGATAATGAACGAAATCCGCAGCGCTGGCATGAATGCCTGCTGCAGTGTCTGTGGGAACCAATAGTTGCTTGTCAGTGTGGTCACGATTTGTTGAGGTATTGAGCTGACGATACCCGAATCTATAGAGTTCAGAATCGAGCTCATTGGGTTATAGCCCAGAAAGGCAGAGAACAACGCATTTGTAGGCGACATTGTTGCTAGCTGGTTCGCTAGCTGTTGCAAAGCAGGGGCAATCTGTGCAGACCCAAGGCTGGCAAACGAGCTGTGCACCGCATCCGGAAAAGATTTTTGGATACCTACTATCACGATGGTGAAGAATACAGACATACTCAGAGTATTGGCCGAGTTCGACAGTGTGGACATCATGCCTGATGCAACACCCCGGTTTTGAGGCGGCACAGAATTCATTATCGATGAGCTGTTAGGAGAGGCGAACATACCGTTACCAATACCCATGAAGAAGATCAATATTCCTAGCTCCCAGTAGTCGAAGTTATAGGGAAGCAGAGCGAGCCCGATGAACACCAGAGCTACAATGCTCATCCCAGCAGTGGCGATCCATCGAGGTCCATACTTGTCCGAGAGCATTCCGGAAATCGGTCCCATGATCATAAAGCCAAGAGTCATGGGAAGCATGTAGATACCTGCCCATAAAGGCGTGTCCTCAAAGCGATAACCATGGAGCGGCAGCCAGATCCCTTGCAGCAGAAGAATAAGCATGAACATGGCACCGCCTCGGGCAATAGCTGAAGTGAAACTGGCGAGACACCCGTAGGTAAAGGCTCTGATCCTGAAGAACTCCAGCTTGAACATAGGGTTCTTCACCTTACTCTCGACGAATGGGAACGTTATCAACAACACTATTCCGATGCCTAGAGTCGCGATCACCCAGGGGTTGCTCCAGCCCATGGCATCGGTGATACCATCGTGCTCGTAAGGCATCAGGCCATAAGTGACGCCGATAAGAAGCGAGGTCAGCCCGCCGACAAAGAATAAGTTGCCCACAATATCAAGACTGGTCTTGGAAGCCCGGAACGAAATATCCTCCATCTTCCAGTAAGACCACACTGTTCCAAGGACAGCAAAGGGAATATTGACCAGGAATACATAGCGCCAGTTGTACATCGCCAGTATGCCACCGAGTAGCAAGCCAATGAACTGGCCGGACATAAAGGCTACCATATTTATGCCTAGTGCCTTTCCCCTCTCGCTGACCGGAAACGCATCCGTAATAATAGCTGAGCTGTTTGCCATGGTGAATGCGCTACCCACAGCTTGTATAAGCCTGAAAATAATCATCTCCAGTGCACCGGTGTTGCCTGTACCAGGCGTCAGATAGAGCAGAACTGAGCCGATGGCGAATATAAGAAAGCCCAGCCGGAACAGTTTTACCCGACCATACATGTCTGCCAGCCGACCAATAGTGAGGAGCAGTGTAGCCGTTACCAGGCCAAAGCCCATCAGGAGCCACAGAAGGTACTGGAATGCACCCGGATCCGTCGGGTCCATCTGAATGCCTTTGAATATCGCAGGCAGCGATATCAGGATAATGCTGCCGTTGATAGAGCCCATTAATGATGCTAAGGTCACATTGAACAGTGCAACCCATTTGTATGCTATGCTC
This sequence comes from Methanosarcina sp., assembly GCA_035560835.1. Taxonomy (GTDB): domain Archaea; phylum Halobacteriota; class Methanosarcinia; order Methanosarcinales; family Methanosarcinaceae; genus Methanosarcina. The sequence goes on along the minus strand of DATMYS010000192.1, from coordinate 3,698 downwards.
TTTTTTTGTATCGGCTTATTCTCTTTATCTATTACATTACTATTTTTATTCAAGTTATTACCTCGTTTTTGCTGCCGGCGAGTAAATTGCAAGGTTTGCAGTGGCAAAACTGACTATGTTATTTAGCCCTGGTTCTCGGAATGACAACAAGATATGACAAAATAATCCATGATTGGGATATTATATGACCTGTAGCCGCCCCATTTCGTCGACAAAGGCCGAACGTAAAGCTACTCACGCGGTTTTCTTCTTATCCAGGTGGACTCTTATCCAAAAAGCTAGATATAACTATTTCTACGTAAATACCGTTAATATATTTAATATATTTAATATGGTGATATCATGGAAGAGATTGTACACATTATACCCCTTGCTTCTGAAATCGATATGGCTGTCAGGCCATTTGACAAGATGAGGGCTAATAAAGTCTACCTTTTACATACTAAGCCCGTAAGTAAAGAATTCAGTTCAAGGGGTCGTGAATACTTTTTACAGGAAGTAAAAAAGCGTCTTGAAAAGAAAAACATAGAGGTTATTACTGTGGAGAGTGAACTGTCTGATCCGCTTCCTCTTTTGTCGACTATAAGTAACATAATCGTTCAGGAGAAAAAAGAGAATAACCTTATCTATGTCAATATGAGTGCGTCGGGAAAATTGACCGCAGTCGCATCGACTTTCGCTGCCATGCATCACGATGTTAAAGTCTATTATGTGTATGCCGATGGGGGGTATTCAAAGAATGAAGAGGAGTTGCTAGAACATGGTTTGTCCATCATTAATGAGCTAAAGTACGTCATTTTGACCAATTTTACTATTGATACCCCTACTGGAGCAAAAAGCGTATTCCTTACGGAACTCTATAAAAAAGAAAAAATGACAACCAATGAAATTATTAAAATGATAAAAGACAACAGGCTTCAGGGCTTTGAGGATCTTAATGAGAGTATAGGTGGAAAACAAAGGACTTCAAGTAATATGCTTGTTAGAATAAATAGGGGCCTCCTTGATGAATTAAAACGGAATGGGTACATACGTGTTGAAAAAAGAGGTAGAAATAATATTATTGTCATAACAGATAAGGGAAAGTACGCTGCATGCCTGATAGGGCATGCTTGAGTACTTACTGGTAGTATATCCAGCAGAGAGCTGATTTTACAGTCAATCGGATTTATATGCAGTCAGATAGCTTTTGAATAACTCCTACCTTGCATTTTATTTTCAACCTAATCGAAATAGTGTAGGTCCACATCAAAGATCTACAATGAGGATACATTTTATTCGTTTTTTATTACCCTCAATTTATTACTCTCAAATGGCTCAGTTCTGAATCATTAATTTTGAACTGATTCGGTCTGAAATGACTCTATTCTGAAAAGTTCAGTTCTGAAATATCAAGATTCTAAATTGCAATCTGCCAACTTTAAATATATAGTAAATTTTTAGAATCCACAGATATCCTGACTATATAGTATATTAGGAAAATCTATATATATCGGGCATGCGAATATAGTGTATGTCGAGGAAACTAAAAACCAACTGACAGAAAACTAAATACAATAAAAAAGAGGTGATAAAAAAATGGAAAGACTAAGGAATTTGATTCTCGAAAACGTAGCAATGTTCAATGAAGCGTTTCCGAACAGATTCTGCCATAGTCCGGATGTCATCTCCGCAATCTCACACGACTATAAGTTCACTTACGGACAAGTTGAAAACGAGATCGAGAAGATGGTCCATGAAGGGGTTCTTGATGCAGAACTCTCGGACTGGTACGAAATAAAGCTCTTATAAGGAGCTTGCTGCCTTTCGAGCAGAAATTAAAGAAATAGAAATCACAAATCACTGCACGATGACATAAAGGACTAACTGAGAAATAATTAAACTAAGTATCTAAGGATTTAACTGGATATTTAGCCGCTTAGTTAAGTATTTGCATACCAAATCAGGTATTCAAATCGGATAAAGAAATAATATACGGCGAAAACTTCCATACAGATATAAATTCATTCGAAGTTTCGCAGGTAGCTAGATTCTTTTTCCCCAAAACCTTTTTTAATCTTAAATAATCTAAGAAGCTAGCACTTGGCATAGCTGCTCTTTTCTGTTGTATCCTGAAATGATTTCGCCGATTCAAAATCATGTGGAAGTTCAATACACAATACAACAACAGGCGACGCAAAAGGTTAAACATTGAGTAAATTCCAATTCAAGAAAGTATAAAAGCAGCCGAATCATATCACCGCGGAAACCGTTGTCATTTGTGGAACAGGTAGATAACTAGCCAGAATATATTAGGACTTACGCACTTATACTGCAAAATCAAGTACAGTAAACGTTGTAGTTAAAATATTAATTTTAAAAAGTTATGGGTTTATTGCTATTGTTTTGTGCTTCAAGTGTGCAAGTCCTATATATTTGACAACTCTGGTGGATCGGCCTGACGACGTATGTATATCTCAGTAGCACATTCTCAACCCCATCGTCAATAGAGACAGCCACATAGCCTTTCGTTATTAGGTTTTAGTTTTCCATATACATGTAAGCTTAAAAAACAACTGCAGTTAAACAAAGTAAATTTTAAGACGAAGTATAAACCAACTAACCGGACACGCCCTATTGCGTTTGTGATTGAGCAATTTTGCAAGCATCACTAAGAAGTCAATACCTTCATACAGATCCTCCCTGCTAACTCGCGGAACTTTTTCAAGCGCGGCTATGTATTCCTGCTCGTTGAAACCATATTTTCTAGCCTGGGATCGGAAAAATTCATAGTCTAGAGGCTCGTCCTCAAAAAAGAACTGCCAGAAGTATAGATATCCAACATGACAATATATGTTAATTGGAATCACTACATTCAACATATTGTTCTTGCACCTGTACAACTTAAACTCTCTAGGTAGAACGCCTGAGAATAATTTTACGTTGCTTTCTGTACAGTTTTTGTAGGTCTCAGGATGAACCCTATGGAACTTAGTGCAGATATCCTGCCATCCAACATTTACCAGAAGATTGCCTTTCATATCGGTTAGGCACATGGGAACATTAGTAAGCCGATATATATCATTCATTATTAACCCAATAACTTTTGTATCAATGATATCAGCAAGCTCCATGTTAACCGTCTTTCGATCAGGTGAGAGGATATTTATTAATTTCAATCTGATGCACTGTTTACTTAGTCGAAGTAGATTTATGCCAAACTCGTTGAGAAACGAGTTGTATTTATCAAATTCAAGATATGCCTTTTCACTCATCCACTTAGGTATTGCCCAATTTAGTTCTAACAATCCTTTTCGATTTTTCTGTAAAACTCTTGTTTTGTATATGTCTTTGGACAATTTTATGGTGACATCAGCCGAAACCGCTATCGAGACAAATGTTTGCAGGTATCGTGGCAGTAACAAATTCCAGCTACTTAACTGATCAAACACGCGATAAGTGAAAACCATATGCAGATACTGAGCCAATAATATTTGCCAGTTATTAAATTGATCATATACGCAAGACGGGATAACCGTATGCAGATATAGTATCAATGACATATTACCACTTTTGAGTTACCACTCTTGATCCGGTTTAAAGAGGAAGAGATAGTATGCATAGATTAGCTGAGCAATAGTAAACCACGCATAAAATAGCTGAGGAATAAATGTCATCCTTACAAGATAGTCCCACATACTGGGATTCTGCACATATCT
>DATMYS010000191.1:0-10848 GCA_035560835.1 Methanosarcina sp. | reverse complement strand
TAATAATTTCACTCAATTATACCTATGCTGCCTGAAGCAAGAGTTCTCCTTTACTTCTGGCAATTTATTATATAATCCCGGGCAGATGAACCTAAATTATCAGAACCCGGAAACAAATGTCTGTATACAGGAATCCTATTTATTGTAATTAAGGACCTGTGGATCCAGATATCTCCAAAAAGGCCTGTGTCTGGGCCTGAAATAATTTTCCTGAGTGCCAGGGCACAGTTTTTTTGTCCACAATTCATGTCATCGCTGCAATTCAGGTTTCTGCACTTTAATAGGTGATATTAGTGTCTGGAATAATTGATAGCTACATACCAGTTGCAATATTTCTTGTCATTGCAATTCTCATGCCGCCAATGACAATGTTTATAGTAAAGCAACTGAGCCCGAGGAGCAAGGCAGCCAGCAAATACACGACATACGAATCGGGTTCGGTTCCCACAGGAACTGCAAGGATTCAGTTCAATGTTGAGTACTACCTCTATGCGATCGCTTTTGTGCTCTTTGATGTAGAGGTGCTTTTCCTTTACCCCTGGACTACAGTCTATAAGGGACACGGGATCACTTCAATAGCATTAGTTGAGATGTTTGCCTTTATTTTTATACTACTCTTTGGATACATCTATCTCTGGAAGAAGGGGGCCCTTACGTGGGTGAAGTGAAGGAGAAAGAAACGAGTAAGTCAGATGAGACATCTGTAGAAGAAATTCCCGGGGTTATTACAACAACCGCCAGTGCGATCAGTGACTTCCTCAAGAAAACTAAGGCTCAGGATCTTATCAATTGGGGAAGGAAAAATTCAATGTGGTTTATGGTCCAGCCTATGGGATGCTGTGGGGTAGAGATGATCGCCATGGGCTGTGCTCACTATGATACGGATCGTTTTGGGATCATTCCAAGAAACTCCCCGAGACAGGCCGATGTCATGCTCATAAGCGGTTACGTGACAAAGAAATACCTGCCCGCTCTGAAGAGACTCTGGGAACAGATGCCTTCTCCCAAGTGGGTCATTGCTATTGGAGACTGCTCAATTAGTGGCGGCCCATTCTATGAATCCTACAGCACGGTTCAGAACATTGATGAGATCTTTCCAATCGATGTTTTCGTTCCAGGGTGCCCTCCCAGACCTGAAGCCATGCTCCAGGGCTTTGTAGAACTCCAGGAGAAAATAAAGGCCAAAAAAGACCTTGGTACGGAGTATTAAGGTTATTGAGTCAAGGTTATTGGGTTTTTTCTGAGATTTCAGAATTAAATTTCAGAATTATTTGAGGGAAAACTATGGATGTCACAGAAATTCTCAAGTCATTAACAGGTAGATTTCCTGAGGCAATTTCCGAAGCAATTGCCGAATCCGAGATCCGTGCCAGGGCATACGTGGACAAAGACAGGGCAAAAGAAGTCTGCCAGTACCTGAAAGATACCCTTCAATTCGACCATCTCTGCGACGTCTGCGGGGTGGACTACATAAAAAGGCATGAGTTTGAAGTTGTCTATCACATCGCTTCATACAACCATCCTGTAGTTCTGATGCTGAAGACTGTACTTCCGAGGGAAAATCCGGAGATCGAATCCATTGTATCGGTGTACTGGAACGCGAACTGGTACGAAAGGGAAACTTACGAACTTTACGGGATTGTGTTCAAAAACCACCCTAATCTGAGGCCACTGATACTTCCGGAAGATATGCTTGGAGAATGGCCCCTCAGGAAAGATTACGAGGGCTTTCCGAATAAAACGGCCAGAAATCTGGTGTGAGGGTGAAAAATGGAAGAAATTCTCGAACCAAATGAGATGATAATACACCTGGGGCCTCAACATCCCATGCAGCCCGGACCTTTCAGGCTCAATCTGAGGTTAAAAGGGGAAACAGTCGTTGATGCTGACATCGAACTGGGTTACATTCATAAAGGCATTGAAAAGATTCTGGAGAATAGGACTTACCTCCAAGGAATCACAATCGTGGACAGGATCTGTTACCTTGTAGCTCTTGTAAACGAAGAGTGTTTTGTAGGCTGTGTTGAGAAATTACTGGATATAGAACCGCCTGAGAGGTCTAAATATATCAGGGTTATTCTTGAAGAACTTACAAGGATTCAGAGCCACCTGCTGGGAATAGGGGAATTTGCAGAATTCATCGGCTTTGTCTCTATGTTCATGTACGCGATCAGGGAGAGAGAAAACGTCCTGGGCCTGATCGATATGGTAACGGGGGCAAGGGTTACTCACAGCTACCTGAAGTTCGGAGGAGTACGCGACGATCTTCCGGATGGATTTAAAGAAAAAACCCTCTCTGTCCTCAACGGCCTCATAAAAGAAATCGATAACTTCGAGCAAATGTTCCACACTGACAGGATCTACAGGGAACGTACTGTCGGAGTCGGGGTTCTGACTGCAGATGCTGCAAAGAGTCTCGGGGTTTCAGGGCCTGTTTTGCGTGCAACCGGCGTACCCTTTGATATCCGGAAAAACGAGCCTTACCTTGTTTATAAAGATCTGGATTTTAAGGTATGCACTGAAACTGCGGGAGACTGTTTTGCAAGAGTCCAGGTCAGGCTTAACGAAATCAGGGAAAGTATATACATCCTGGAACAGTGCCTTGACCAGATCCCAGAAGGCCCTCTCTTCCCGGAAAATATCCTGTATGGCAGGAGAACTCCTGTAATGAGAGTTCCAGCAGGAGAAGTCTTCTATAGAGTTGAAGACCCCAGGGGAGAAATGGGGATGTACATGGTATCCGACGGTTCGGACAAGCCGTACAGAGTAAAAATCCGGGGTCCTTACTATCCCACCTTGCAGGCACTGCCTCCCCTTATAATAGGCACGACAGTTGCGGACGTAGCAGCAATCTCGGGCAGCATGGACGGCTGTACCAGTGAAGCGGATAGGTGATTCCTATGACAGTAGTGATTCCCGATTATATAGCTCCTTTAATTCCCTGGATCCGTGGAATAGTAGGCCTTGTTCTGATTGGAGCTATCTTCCTCGCAGCAATGGGAGCTGTCTGGATCGAGAGAAAGCTTTCTGCCGATATCCAGTCAAGGGTAGGCCCCTGCCGCGTAGGAAAATATGGGATCTTTCAGCTTGTAGCCGATGCAATTAAACTCTTTACTAAAGAGGACATAAAACCCCGGAATGCTGATAGTTTACTTTTTAATAATGCTAATATTTTCATGATAGGCTCTGTTTTTCTTATGCTGGTCGCCCTTCCTGTAGGTGCGATTTTTATTAATGGGGTTGAATATCCGCTTGCTGTCACCGAGATGGACATCAGCGTACTTTACATCGAAGCAGTGTCTGCATTATCCATTTTCGGAATTTTCATGGTGGGTTACGGCTCGAACAGTAAATATTCCCTGCTCGGGGCTTTCCGAAACTTCGCCCGGATGGTGGGGTATGAAGTGCCTCTCGGAATCTCAATCATAAGTGTGGCTGTCATGACAGGCTCCCTTAACATAGTAGATATTACGAGTGCACAGGGCCTGCACTGGAACATTTTCCTCCAGCCCCTTGGGTGCCTTGTATTCTTCGTATCCCTTATGGCTGATATGGGAAGGCTTCCCTTTGACCAGAACGAGTCCGAAGAAGAGATCATAGCAGGCTGGATTACGGAATACAGTGGAATGCGTTTCGGGCTCGGTTTCTTTGCCGAATATATGCATATGGTGCTTGGTTCTTTCCTCGTAGCCCTTCTTTTCCTTGGCGGCTGGAACGTACCAGGCTTTATCGCAAACAATTCGGTGCTTGGCCTTATTGCCCCAACAGGTTTCCTGCTTATAAAAACTATCTTCGTACTTATGGTAATTGTAGGGCTCAGATGGGCTGTCCCGAGATTCAGGATCGACCAGGTTGTTGACCTGAGCTGGAAGAAGATGTTTCCGCTTGCCCTTTTGAACCTTGTCTGGGCAGTGGGGCTCGGACTCTACCTGGGAGCGTGAGATCATGGTTCTTAAAAACATTAAGTACGCAATCAGAAATATCACAAAGCCTACCGTAACCAGGATGTATCCTGAAAAACCCAGCGAGCTTTCCGACCGATTCAGGGGGCTTCAGATACTTGATAAAAGTAAATGTATAGGCTGTGGCATCTGCGCAAATACCTGTCCCAATGCCGCAATCAAAATCGTAAAAGCTCCGATTGGGCCAGACAGCTCAAAACAGCGCTGGTTCCCCCAGATTGACATTGGCCACTGCCTTTTTTGCGGGCTCTGCATCGACCAGTGCCCGAAAGGCGCGCTTTCAAGCGGTAAGGAATACGCTAAAGGTCTTGTCAAATGGCATCACAAAGACCTGCTTATGACTCCTGAAAAACTCGCCAGGGAAGTCGATCTTGAGAAAGGTGACGAAAAATGATCGGACTCGAAACAATCGGATCAGCTCTGGAAATGGTCGTCTTCGGGCTTCTTGCTATCGCTACGGTATTCTTTGCAATCTTTGTGGTAAACGCAAAGGATATTGTCCGGGCCGGGCTTGCCCTGATCATGTGCATGTTTGGAGTTGCAGCTCTCTACGTCCTTTTGAATGCCCAGTTCCTGGGAATCATTCAGATCCTGATTTACATCGGAGCAATAGGAGTTCTCATTCTTTTTGCTGTTATGCTGACAAAGCACGAGATCGGAGGTGAACCCGGTGAGGATTAATCAACCTTTAGCCTTTTTCGTAGCTCTGCTCTTTACAGCAATTGTGGTAGTTGGAGCTTTTGGAACCTCCTGGAACACAGTTTCCAAACTCCCCCAAAACCCGGCTGACCAGAGCAATATAGAGGGCATAGGCATGCTGATCTTTACTCATTATGTAGCGCCTTTTGAGGTTCTTTCAACTGTTCTGCTCGCTTCTCTCATAGGAGCGATTTACATGGCAAAAGGGGAGGACAATAAATGATTCCTTTAAACTTTTATCTGGGGCTTGCGGCCCTGCTGTTTTCAATCGGACTATATGGTGTAATGACGCATAAAAACGGCATCAGGATGATTATGTGCATCGAGCTTATGCTCAACTCCGCAAACCTGAACCTAGTAGCTTTCTCAAGTTACACGGACACCCTGAACGGGCAGGTTTTCGCCATATTCTCAATTGCCCTTGCAGCTGCCGAAGCAGCGGTCGGTTTTGCAATTCTCATGGCAATCTATAGAATGCACGACAAGATCAATCTTGATGAGCTCAAGATCCTGAGGTGGTAAAAACGGCTCTGGAAGAATTCGCTTTTTTAATCCCCCTGCTTCCGGCACTGGCTTTTGTGATCACCTTCTTCTTTGGCAGGAAAATGCCATCAGGCGGGGCAATAATCCCTATCCTGGCAATTGCCACCTCTTTCGTAATCTCTTTAATGATTACACTCAGGCTGCTGGCAAATCCCGGCGAGGTTATAAACCAGTCCTATTCCTGGTTTGCAGTGCTCAATATCGGAGTATTGATTGATCCCCTGGCCGCAGTAATGCTGTCAATGGTCTCCTTTGTGAGCCTGCTGATCCATATCTATGCAGTTAGCTATATGTCCGGAGACCCCGGAGAATCCAGGTACTTTGCAGAAACCGCACTCTTTACCGCAGCAATGCTTTCCCTGGCGCTTTCGGACAACATCCTTCAACTCTTTGTTTCCTGGGAACTTGTAGGGCTGTGTTCCTATCTCCTGATCGGTTTCTGGTACGAAAGACCCTCGGCTGCAGCAGCTGCCAAGAAAGCTTTCCTGACAACCAGGGTCGGAGACGTAATGTTCCTTACAGGAATAATTGTACTGACCTCAGACCTCCTGAAACTTGCAGGAGGATTCCAGGATGGAACATACCTGCTCCGCTTTGATGAGATCTTTAGTTATATCCCGCAGCTGTCTGCGCTTCAGGCAAACATTTTCGGTTTTGAATTAAGCCACCTTACTATTATCACTCTACTCTTCTTCGGAGGAGCCGTAGGAAAATCCGGACAGTTCCCCCTGCATGTCTGGCTGCCTGACGCAATGGAAGGCCCGACAACGGTTTCAGCCCTTATCCATGCCGCAACAATGGTTACTGCCGGGGTCTACCTGGTTGCAAGAACCTTCCCTATGTTTATTGCAGCCCCTGACTCCCTTATGGTCGTCGCCTATCTCGGAGGCTTTACCGCGCTCTTTGCAGGCACAATGGGCATTGTAATGAACGACCTCAAGCGTGTGCTTGCCTACTCAACCATAAGTCAGCTAGGATACATGATGCTTGGCCTTGGCCTCGGTTCGGCAATCGGGATTGAAGCAGTCGGCATTTCTCTCTTCCACCTTATCAACCATGCTTTCTTTAAAGCCCTCCTTTTCCTATGTGCAGGCAGCGTAATCCACGCAGTAGGCACCCAGGACATGAGGGAACTTGGAGGCGTAAGAAAGGTAATGCCAATTACAGCAGCTACTATGACAATTGCAGCCCTTGCCCTGGCAGGTTTTGGAATTCCAGGAACTTCGATAGGAACAAGCGGTTTCTTCTCAAAGGATGCAATTATTGAGGCTGCATACCTTTTCGGAGAACACAGCAATAACTGGATTCCCTATGCGTTCTCAATTGCAGCTGCCCTTCTTACTTCGATTTATATCTTCAGGCTGATCTTCATGACCTTTACAGGGAAGCCTAGAAGCAATTATCACGGGCACGAGTCCCCTGCCATTATGACAATTCCCCTTTCTATTCTGGCACTCTTTGCCCTTGTATTCGGTGGGTTGACAAAAACAGGATTTATGGATTTCCTTAAAGAAACATTTGTAAATAGTTTCGTGAATCTTGATATAGGAAGCCTTGCAGTCTTAGGTCGAAACGAGCTCGTAGAGGCAGCAGGGCATGAGTCTCTCTTTGTCCAGTGGCTTCCTATGATAGTCGCTATTGTAGGCCTTGCAATTGCCTTCATGATCTATTATCTGAGGATAATTAAACTCGGGCCGATTTCTTCCATGAAGAATCCGATTTACAGGCTGCTTTACAAGCGCTATTACCAGCATGAAATCTATACCGAGTTCTTCTCACTCGGAATCGTATATGGAGTCATTGCTCTCCTTTCGCAGATTCTTGATGTGATCATTGACAGCATTGTGGAAGGGATCGGAATCCTTACCGTCGGTGTAAGTGAGGAGCTCAGGAAAGTTCAGACTGGGGTTGTCCAGACTTATGCTACTGGAGTAATTGCGGGTGTGAGCCTGCTGATAATACTTGTTAAGTTAATAATGGAGGTACTCTGATGCTGCCGGTCGCATCACTGTTGATCCTGGTGCCGCTGATTTTCGCAGCAGTGACCTTTTTCACAAAAACGAAAGAACAGGCTGCGGGCCTGGCCTTTTTAGGATCTCTTGCAACTCTCGGGCTTACCCTGTATGCCTACCTGAACTTTGACAGCACTACGGCTGCCATGCAGTTCTTTGAGTCAATCGAGTGGATTCCCTCACTTGGGGCTAACTATTCCGTCGGAATTGACGGCATTTCCATGCCCCTCATTCTCCTGAATGCAATAGTTATCCCGTTTTTGATCCTTTACAACTGGAAGGAAGAACGAGAAGCCCCTAACAGGTTCTACGGCCTGATCCTTACCATGCAGGCTGCAGTTATAGGAGTCTTCGTAGCCCTTGACTTTCTGGTATTCTATATCTTCTGGGAACTTACCCTCATTCCTCTCTTCTTCATGGTGAATATCTGGGGAGGAGAAAAGCGGGTTCATGCGTCTTACAAATTCTTTATCTATACGCATGTTGCCTCTCTAGTAATGCTGCTTGGGATCTTCGGGCTCTTCTATGCCTCATGGCAGCAGACCGGGGTTCCTACTTTTGACATAAGGGAGCTGGTTGGACAGTTCCAGTTCTTAGGATCCGGCCTGTTAAGGGATGCAATCTTTCTCTCAATCATTTTCGGATTCCTGGCAAAGCTGCCGACTTTCCCCTTCCACTCCTGGCTTCCGGATGCTTATACCGAAGCCCCGACCGCAGGCAGTGTACTCTTTATTCTGCTCAAAATCGGAGGATACGGGCTTTTCAGAATCTCACTTCCCATGCTCCCGAACACTGGCAGTCCCAGGCTGATAATCATGATCCTGGGCTTCCTCGGGGCTTTCAGCATATTGTACGGAGCACTTGTGGCTCTGAGGCAAAAAGACCTCAAGCGCATGATCGCTTACTCCAGTTTAAGCCACATGGGATATGTTTTACTGGGTTCGGCAGGCCTTGTTACTCTTTCGGTTTCAGGTGCTATGTTCCAGCAGTTTTCCCACGGGCTTATAATGAGCATTCTCTTCATGTCCGCAGGCGTTATCCAGAGCAACACAGGCACAAGAATCATCAATAACCTTGGAGGGCTTGCAAAGACCATGCCTAAGCTGACTGTAATTATGATGCTCGGGTTTATGGCATCCCTTGGCCTGCCAGGGTTGACTGGCTTTATTGCCGAGTTCCTGGTGCTGGCTTTCAGCTACGTTAACCTGCCTGGGTTTGTTTTGCTTGCCTTGCTGGCAATAGTGATTACTGCAAGTTACCACCTCTGGGCAATGCAGAGGGCAATGTTCGGAGTTTATAACGAGAAGCTCGGGGATGTCAGGGACATCAATTCTCTTCAGGTCTTTTCGATGGGAATAATTGCCCTTCTTGTGCTTTATTTCGGCCTGAACCCGAATCCGGTGCTTAATATGATGATTACGAATTCGGAAGCGATAGTAAGCCTCGCGGCTGCCCTGGGGGTGTGAGAAATGGAGAATTTAATGTTCCTTGCACCTGAAATTGCAGTCGCTGCAACCGGCCTGATCATACTGCTTATAGGAGTCTTCATGTCCCCCCGGACCAAGAACGTGCTGGGTTACCTGGCGACAGTGGGAGTTCTTGCAGCCCTGTTCCTGACAGGACAGAGTTTCGGGACCGAAGCTACAATGTTCTCTGGCACTGTCAGCATTGACGCCCTTTCCCAGTTCTTCAAATTGGTCTTCCTGGCAGTTTCCCTGATCGTTTCGGTTGCTTCAATCAAGTATAATGAAAACAGTGACCATACCGAAGAGTTTTATGCCCTGGTGCTTTTCGCAACCCTCGGGATGATGGTTGTTGCATCTTCAAACGACTTTATCCTGCTTTTCTGCGCCTTTGAGCTGGCAAGTTTTGCTACCTATGCCCTTGCAGGTTTTGAGAAACAGAACCCAAAGTCCCTTGAAGGAGCCATAAAGTACTTTGTAATAGGCGCGGTTTCTTCAGCACTTATGCTCTTTGGGATTTCTTTCGTGTATGGGGCAACAGGCACTACCAGCATTCCCATGATTGCTGAAAATGTCTCCCTCCTGGCAGAAAACCCGATTGGGCTTGTTGCAGTCGTGCTGCTCATTGCAGGCTTCGGCTTCAAGATGGCTCTTGTGCCTTTCCACATGTGGGCTCCGGATACCTACCAGGGTTCACCTTCAGTTGTTTCCTCCTTGCTTGCAGCCGGGTCGAAGAAAATGGGTTTTGTGGCAGCTTTCAGGGTTTTCATCCTAGCCCTTGCAGCTCTCCAGCCTGACTGGCAGTTAGCTTTTACAATTCTGGCAGTCGTAACCATGACCTTCGGAAACGTGATTGCAGTGTCCCAGACCAGCGTAAAACGCATGCTTGCCTACTCTTCCCTGGCCCAGGCAGGATATATTGCAATGGCTTTTGTGGTAATGACCCCAATGGCCCTTACAGGTGGGATTTTCTATACTCTCGCCCACGCCTTTATGAAAGGAGGGGCATTTATCGCAGCCGCTGCAGTTGTCTGGATGATAACTACCCAAAGAACAGGGGATCTGGAAGTTCCCGACCACCTGGACAGCTTTAGAGGTCTTGGAAAGAGAATGCCGCTGGCAGCCCTCTGCATGACGATTTTTGTCTTTGCCCTGGCAGGGATCCCCCCAACTGCCGGTTTCATGGCCAAGTTCGTTCTCTTCTCTTCAGCCATTCAGGCAGGCATGACCTGGCTTGCGGTAATTGCAGTCCTGAACAGTGCCCTTTCATTGTTCTATTATGCACGGCTTGTAAGGTACATGTACTTCCTTCCCCCTGAAGGCAAAAAGATCGGCTTGCCTTTTCCATATGCAGCAGCCCTCCTACTTTCAGCAGCAGGCGTGCTTGCAATGGGACTCTGGCCTGAACCTTTCTTGCAGTGGGCAATGGAAGCAGCAAAGGTACTGATCTAAGGAGGTATGAGAAATGACAGATTGTGATCTTTGTGGACGTGCACTCCCGAGCGTTATTCCTGTCAGGGTTTTTCGTCCTCTCCTCAAATTCGCCTATCCTGAGGGTGTCTGGAAAGGACTCTGTGAGACCTGCCTCGATTCAGCCCAGAAAACCTATTTAAGCATCGACAAAGACGAAATCTCCTGCAGGAGAAACAAATGCGTTCTGTGCGGTAAAAAAGGTAGGGTTTGCCCCGTGGAAATCCAGATCCCCAATTTCTCAAAAGGAATCGTAAAAAGAGACGTAAATGTCTGCACAAACTGTCTGGAATCCATAAATAAGACTTATATCATGTTCAAAAGAGAGCAGATTGAGCTGTCGGTCTGTGGGGAGGGGTGTGAACATGTTCACGAGCACTGAGTTTGAGTAAAGCTGCGTTTTGGTGGCTTTATTCGGTTTTAATTTTTGATTGAGGTACTTCTCAAGAATCAAGACATTTTATTGAATTTTATTCTTTCCTGTCACTATTTTTGTTTCCTATATCAAGACAATTCATTCACTCATGTTTTTTACAAAATTTCTCTGTCATACCAATCCTTACATCAGTACTTTAAAAGGTTATTTTCTTATACAACTATTATAGACCCCTCAAAAGATTATCAGTTTTTTAAGAGCTATCAATCCTTATTTACCCAATTAAATATAGTGTCGGTCCTTCCCCAATTAAAGTACATGAG
>DATMYS010000190.1:0-6454 GCA_035560835.1 Methanosarcina sp. | reverse complement strand
AACCGAGGTCAAAATTTCAATCACTTATGTTAAGGAAACTTTGTTAAAGGATACTTAATCATCTGTATCCAAGTAACCGGGCGGGCGGCCCGAAGCATACCCCATCCTTTAGGGTGGGGTGGCCGCTCGCAATTTGATTTTTGATCTTTTCTTCTGCTAGTGTTTTACAATGGAGACATATTATTCATCTTTAGACCTGATAATTAACTGCTTTGAAAACAACTAGCTTGAAATATTATTAAGTTAAAAGTTAACGATAATTTGGAGGAACTTAAGTATGGATTTTAAAGACTGCATTAAGTTTGCAAATGAAACGCCTGTTTGCTATCTGGCAACAGTAGAAGGAGATCAACCTCGAGTTCGGGCACTGGGGTTCTGGTTCGCCAATGAAAGCGGATTCTACTTTCAAATCGGAGCTATGAAAGACATGTACAGGCAACTTCAGGCAAACCCGAAAGTAGAGGCATGTTTCTGGCAACCCGGGGAGACAACAGGAAAAATGATGAGAGTTGCAGGTAATATCGAATTTGTAGATGATCCGGAACTTAAGAAGAAGGTCCTGGAAGATAGGCCATTTCTTAAACAGTTTGGTCTGACATTCGATCATCCAGGGCTTATAATTTTCCGCATTGCTAAGGGTGAAGCATATTTCTGGACAATGGAAACTAACTTCGAGCCCAAAAAGTTCATTAAATTTGGCAATTAAAATATTTTCCTGAAATAGTATTTTTGATTAATAAGTCGTTCAAAACCAATTTTACTCTCACTGAGTATGTTTTCAGCACCATTTATCAGGATCAAAAACTCGATTGACAATTTCAAATTCTAGATTAAAATATGCGATCCTCTTGGTGCCTGTAATTTATATCATAAACAATTATTTGCCTTTCATATTGGGAAAAAGAGTTATTCTACGGATCTTTATTTCATTCTGGCTGTCACTGCTGTTTTTGTTTTCTCTTTTATACGCATCTTAATAGTCGATGTTGACAAAAAATATTCTAATTTTGAGCCCTCCCTCAAAATTAGTTGAACCTTCCGATAAGTGCGCTTATGCTTTCACTCGTAACCATACCTATAACTCTGTTTTCGGAATCGATTACAGGAAGCGCGGAAATCGAATAATCTTCCATTATTGAAGAGGCAGTCTCGATTTTGTCGCCTGAGAACACGTATTTCACGTCACGGGTAATTATCTCATCAAGTTCATTGATTTTGCATGCTACGGCTTTTGTAATGTCCCAGGAGGTGACTATACCTTCAAGCTTTCCGTCCTCGGATACGACAGGCAGATGGTTTACTTTCTTTTTTACCATAAGTACTGAGGCGTTCTCTATCGTTTCGTTTCTGGAAACCGAATAGAAGTTCTGGTACATGATATCGCTTACAAGAATCTGTGAGAGAAAGCTCCTTATGAGGTAGTTGAGCTGTCCTTCTTCAAGCAAAAAAGCATCATGACCGTACTGGGACCTGATTTCCTCGTATTTGGCATCAATCCCGTTTGCAGTGAGCGCAGATACTATTTCCTGGGATTGATAGGGAGGATAGAGCCAGTCTGAGGTTATGGAAATCACAAGGAATTTTGCAGTAACCCCGGAAAAACCCTCTATAAGAGACCCATTCTTTGAAAGGTCAAAGAAATCCACGGCTTTTGTGATATAAAGATATGAGTTGGCATCAAAACGCTTCGTAAAGGTACTTCCCTGGTGATTCAGGTAGCTTTCGACCTGAAAATACGAAGAACGATCAGGAAAGGTTTCTGAAGAGATTTTCGACAAATCCGGGCCTATTTCATCCTGTTGAATTCTCCCAAACTTTTTTTGCATCGAAGCATCGCTTAAGTATGTAATATGACCTATCATGCGGGCAAGTGCCAGACCCTGTACAGGTTTTTCCCTCCCGTAATAGTTTCCCCCATTCCAATTCGGGTCATCGGTTATGGCTTTTCTCCCTATTGCCCCGAATGCGATTTGCTGCGGGGTTGAGGATGCGGTTGTTCCAATTGCAATCGCTTTTTTAACCATTTCAGGGTAGCTGACCATCCACTGAAGCACTTGCATTCCGCCCATTGAGCCACCAGCAACTGCAAAAAGCTGTTTCACTCCCAGGTGCTCGACAAGCTTTTTCTGGGCATTTACCATATCCGCGATAGTAATTACAGGAAAAGAGATACCGTAGGTTTTTCCGGTTTCAGGGTTGATGGAAGATGGGCCTGTAGAACCTTTACAGCCCCCGATTATATTTGAACAAATGATACAGTATCTTTCCGTGTCAAAAGCCTTATTCGGGCCGATTACAATATTCCACCAGCCCGGCTTTTTGTCGCCTGCGTGAAACCCGGCAGCATGGGCATCACCTGTAAGGGCATGGCAAATCAGGATAACATTGCTCTTATCCGGGTTCATCTTCCCGTACATCTCATACTCTATCCTGACGCGGGAGAGAGTCTCTCCGCTCTCGAGCCTGAAAATCCCCGGGATTTCATAGTTCATTGAACGGACTATCCCTAGATTCTGGCCTTTTTTTCCCGAAAAAAAGTTTTTAAAGGAGGGAATCTGGGTTGAGCTCTCCATACTCAGACCTCGGAAAGTGCCTGCTCGATATCGAAAATCAGGTCCTTTGCGTCCTCAATTCCTATTGAAAGCCTGATAAAGTCCTCAGTTACTCCGCAGGCTGCCTGCTCTTCCTTTGACAACTGTTCATGGGTAGTTGAAGCCGGATGGATAACAAGGCTTTTTGCATCCCCGATATTTGCAAGGTGGGAAAAGATCTCAAGCCCTTCAATAAACTTTTTGCATTCACTTGCTCCGCCTTTGATCCCAAAACCTATTAGTGCTCCTGAACCTGATTTAAGGTATTTCTTTGCAAGCTCATAGCTGCCGTGAGATTCAAGTCCAGGATAGGAAACCCATGAAACTTTCGGATGCTTTTCCAGGAATTTTGCAATTTCCAGGGCGTTATCACAGTGTTTCTTCATTCTGAGCGGCAGAGTTTCAAGTCCAAGTGTAAACAGGAATGAATTAAAAGGAGAAATGCATGCTCCTGTGTCTCTGATAAACTGCACCCTTGCTTTTGCAATAAAGGCTGCTTTCCCAAAGGCTTCCTTGTATTTCATGCCGTGGTATCCGGGATCAGACTCGCAGATTTCAGGGAATTTATCAGGGCTCCAGTCAAAGTTTCCTGAGTCAACAATTACCCCTCCTATGGAAGTTCCATGGCCGCCAATGAATTTGGTTGCGGAATACACAACGATATCAACTCCATGTTCAATTGGTCTTAAGATCAAAGGAGAAACCGTATTATCCACAACAAGGGGAATTCCTGCGGCATGGGCAATCTCTGCTAGTTTTTCAAAATCAGGAATGTCAAGCCCGGGATTTCCTATCGATTCCACATAAAAGGCTTTTGTTTTTTCAGAGATTGCGCTTTTGAATTCTTCTGGCCTACTGACGTCTACGAATTTTACAGTCCTTCCTAGCTTGGGGAAAGTATAATTAAAAAGCTCGTAGGTTCCTCCATAAAGCTTATCCCCTGAAACGATCTCGTCTCCTGGTTTTGTAAAAGTGAGAAGTGCAGTTGTGATTGCAGCCATTCCTGAGGCTACTGCAAGGGCGCCTATGCCTCCTTCAAGAGCAGTTATCCTTTTCTCAAAGACATCGGTTGTGGGGTTCATAAGGCGGGTATAAATATTGCCTTCTTTCCTGAGCCCGAAGAGGTCGGCAGCTTCCTCAGCGTCTTTAAATACATATGCTGCAGTCTGATAAATCGGAACTGACCTTGCTCCTGTGGCCGGATCAGGTTTTGCGCCTGCGTGTACGGCAAGGGTAGAAACTCCAAGGCTCTCAAACTTCTTTTTTGTACAACACTCCTTATTTTCCTTACATTGTTTTTCATTCAGATTTCTTTTTTTATCTGTCATTTAATCCTACCTCAAGATTAGATTACTACGCTATTCCACTGCTATTTTTCAGCGTCTTTCTATTCGACTTCTTTTCAGCTATTTTTAAGAGTCAGGAGTGAGAATCGAACTCACGTATCTCCGGGTTGCAGCCGGAGGCATAGCCTCTCTGCCATCCTGACACCTGCTCTCTTTTTACATATGGCCACAATCACGACCACATCTTCACAATTGTGACGCTAGTATATATAATTATCGCTGATAATAAGAAACCGTGCATGTATATAAAGTAATATTACTCTGGGTAATATTTAGAGTATTCTCTGCAAAAAAGTAAAGGAAAAGACTCTGAAGCCCTTTCCCTCCTTCCCTTTCTCTACTTCAATTTCCACTGATCTCAAGCATCCTGTCAAGAGCTTTTCTGGCTTTCACTCTTATATTTTCCGGGACATGGATTTCATATTCCATATTCTGCAGGCTGTTCAGGATAGATTCAAGGGTAATTTTTTTCATATTATAGCAAAAAGTCTTCTCTGAGGCAGAATAGAATTTCTTATCCGGGTACTTCTTTTTCAGGCTTCTAACAATCTCCCTTTCGGTTCCGATTATGAATTCTGTGGAACCTGAACTTCCAACCTCTCTTACTATTCCTGAGGTGCTGAGAATCCGGTCTGCAAATTTCAGGACTTCAGGCCTGCATTCGGGATGTGCAAGAAATTCGGCATCAGGATGCAATTTTTTCAATTCTTTCAGATTTTCCTCACTGATGTTTTCATGAACATGGCAAAATCCGGGCCAGAGATGTATCTTTTTATCAGTATGAAGGGATACGAAAGCTCCCAGGTTTTTGTCTGGAATAAATATAATCTCCCGGTCTTCAATTGAATTTACCACATTGATCGCATTTGCAGATGTGCAGCAGATATCAGATTCAGCTTTTACAGCCGCCGAGCTATTTACATAGCATACGACTGCAGCTTCAGGATGCTTTTCTTTTGCAGCTCGCAGAGACTCGGCAGTGACCATATCCGCCATAGGGCAGCCTGCATCGGGTACGGGTAAGAGGACTGTCTTTTGAGGAGAAATTATTGCTGCCGATTCTGCCATAAAATGAACGCCTGCAAAAACTATTACATCGGCTTTTGAATTAACTGCAGCTTTGCAAAGGGAAAGGGAATCCCCAACAAAGTCCGCAACTTCTTGAACTTCGCTTCGAGTGTAAAAGTGGGAAAGGATAACTGCATTCCTTTCGGCTTTAAGTTTTTTTATCTCTTCTATAATTAACTCGTTTTCCATAACGATCTTATTCCTTATACTGCAGGATTGTTCCCTATACTGGAGTAGCCTGTAAAAACCTTTTTTCCGTCTTTTGACTTTAATTGATGTTCTGTGCCTTAAAGGTTGAGCAAGTAACTTAGTTTTAACTTTAAGAAGTTAATGATGGATGAACGATGAATTTAAGCAGTGAAGGACTAATGATGAATTTGAGCAGTGAAGAACTAATGATAAATTTAAGGAATGGATGAAGGACAAATGATAAAATAAAGGAGTAAATAAAAGACAAAACAAAGATTAATTCATGGATAACTTCACTTTCTTTTATTAACTCCACAGATTGGGCAATTTTCGGACTTATTAATCTTCAGTTCACTGAAAGAGCATGAAAGCCCATCCCATAACAAAAGGCGATTTTCCAGAAGCTCTCCCTGCCCTGTCAGATACTTAATCGCTTCATTAGCCTGGATAGTTCCTATTACTCCTGGAGTAGTTCCAAGCACCGGAAAGACTTCTTTTTTAAAGGAGGTTGGGAAAATACAGCAAAGGCACGGTGTCTTTCCCGGAATTATTGTTGTTGCCTGGCCTCTGTATCCTGAGACTGCTCCATGAACCAAGGGTATATTCCGTTCCACTGCAAGCCTGTTCAGCACATGCCTTGTATCAAAATTGTCAAGAGCATCTATTATAATATCGCAGGGAGGAACTATTGAGCCTGCATTCTCATCCGTAATTTTTTCACTGATTGTTTCGATTTTTATTTCCGGATTCAGGGAAAGAAGCTTTTCCTCTGCAGACTCAATCTTCTCTCTTCCAACATCCTTTTCGTGATGGAGAAATTGCCTGTTAAGGTTGCTGAGTTCTACCGAATCAAAGTCTGCAATTATTATTTTTCCAACGCCTGCTACTGCAAGGTAAGTGGAAACCGGAGATCCAAGCCCTCCTGCTCCGACAACAAGCACTTTTGCTTTTTTTAATTTTTCCTGGCCTTCCTCTCCAAAAAGCATTATCTGCCTGATATATTTTTCTGCTGTATATTTCTCCATTTATACACTCCGGGATTTCAATGTACTATAGTTTCTAAGAATCGGTTATAAGAGCCTGGCTTACTCCTCCCACGGCTCAATCCCTTTTTTCTTTAGATAATCATTAATTGCCTCATGTATTGCCTCTTCTGCAAGCATTGAACAGTGCATTTTTATCGGAGGAAGTCCGTCAAGAGCTTCTGCAACGGCTTTGTTTGAAAGTTTCCAGGCCTCTTCAAGAGTTTTTCCTTTAATC
>DATMYS010000189.1:0-3213 GCA_035560835.1 Methanosarcina sp. | reverse complement strand
ATCAGATACTATTTAAACTTATTAACTCCTGCCGTCAAAAACAAAAATCCCTCATTTTTGAGCTTTTAAGAAAGTAACTTAAGAACTTGATCCCCTACTAAATGACCTATCTGATATTTCAGTAATTCTTGGTTCTACAATTACTTATATGTCACTAACAAGTGACAATCCAGAAACTGAAGTTTTTTGAAATTCTCAGTAAAGCATAGAAAGTTTTAATATCTTCTGAGTCATCGGCGTTTATTATTTTCTTTCAAATTCAGTGATCGAAGTCAATTGAAACCCAGAAAATAATTAAATGTCTCATATTTTTAACATTACCAGGACTTACGCGCTTGGAGTACAAAACCAATAGCAGTAAACCCAGAACTTTTTAAAATTCAAAATTTGATTATGAAGTTTACTGTACTTGATTTTGCATCATAAGTGCATATAGTCCTAGTTACATACTTTTTACCTTGGATTTAACAGGTACCCCATCCAATTTGAACAGGTATAGTACTTACAGTTCTGGATTTTTCATATATTGTTGTTTATTTGGCTTTTGAGTAATCTGAGCCACACAATGCTTAGCGTTCCCACAACAAATACGATTAGCAAGTCATCACCGTGCAGCAGTGAGAACCGGAACAGGCCTCTTAAAGCCGGGACGTACAGGACCAGAAGTAAACCTGAAAGCGCTCCTACCAACACATATCTCAAAGCTTTGTTCTCAGAAGACAATGTTTTGATCAAGCTCTGGGACCAGGAAAGGTTTGCCACGATTAAAGTAAGGTTTGCGATTACGAGTGTCGCAAAGGTAAGTGTGCGTGCTTCCACTTCTCCCTTACCCATGTACATTGCATACAGGAAAATAGCAATCACTCCTGCAAGCATGCTTATGCCCTGTACCAGGCTGAGGGCCAGGTTTTTCCTTCCGAACATTCTTTCCTGCAAATTTCGAGGCGATCTGTTCATTATATTTTTCTCTTCAGGTTCAGCCTCAAAGACTGTTGAACAGGCAGGGTCAATTATCAGTTCCAGAAATGCTATGTGCGCAGGCAAAAGGACAAGGGGCAAATTAAATAATATAGGGAAGAGGGCGAGCCCTGCAATGGGCATGTGAACTGAAAATATGTAACCTATTGCCTTCTTGAGATTGTCGAAAATCCGCCTTCCAAGCCTGACAGCTGCAACTATGGAAAAGAAATCATCGTTCAGAAGGACAATCGATGCCGACTCACGAGCTACATCCGTGCCCCTTTCTCCCATTGCAATTCCAATATGAGCCGATTTCAGAGCAGGAGCATCGTTAACCCCATCTCCTGTCATTGCGACAACTTCCCCATTTTGCTTTAGAGCATTTACAATTATCAGTTTTTGTTCTGGCACAACACGGGCAAAGATATTTGTTACTTTTATTTTCTCAGCAAGCTCAGTTTGATCCATATTTGCCAGTTCAGGGCCTGTAATGTATTTATCTGGATCCTTTAAGCCTATCTGCCTGGCAATATGCTGAGCTGTACCTGGATAGTCTCCGGTAATCATAATGACTCTGATTCCGGCTTTATAACATTCCTTTATTGATTGAGCAACGGATGGCCGGACAGGATCGACAAACCCAAGCAGTCCTATAAACTCGAACTCGAAATCATGCTGTTTTTCAGGCAAAGAGTCATCCTGAAAATTGGCTTTAGCCACACCCAGAAGCCTCAAGCCCCTGTTTGCCATTTCCTGGACATGAGCCGATAACTCTTCTTTTTCGGCTTCACTCAGATGACACAAGTCAAAAATTGCTTCGGGTGCACCTTTTGTAGCAATAACGTACTTTCCGGAACCTGGGGATTTCCATACATTTGAAAGTGCAAGCAGGTTTTTTGAGAGAGGGTACTCCCGGACAGTTTTCCACTCTTCGTGTATATGTTCAGTATCCAAAAGGAATTTTTCAGTGTTTCTTTTTATCTCTTTCTCAAGAGGATCAAAAGGATCCTGCTGGCTTGCCAGGTATCCAAATTCGAGCAGTTCATGGAACTTTTCAAGCAGGCACTTGTTTTTATCGAGTTCGCAATACTCGCCTTTCGAAAATAAGGAGCTCAGAATCATCCGGTTCTGGGTTAAAGTCCCTGTCTTATCCACGCACAGCACGGTTGAAGCCCCGAGCGTCTCAATTGCAGGCATACGCCGTACGAGAACGTTTCTTTTGGACAGGCGCCAGGCTCCCATACTCAGGAATATAAGTAAAACTACTGAGAACTCTTCGGGGAGAAGGGCCATGCTCAAACTCAGTCCTGCAAGCAAGCCGTGAAGCCAATCTCCTCTGGTCAAGCCGTAGACTACAACTACGACGGCACAGAGTATTCCTCCGAAAACAGCAAAAGTCTTTATAATTTGGGTGGTCTCTTTCTTGAGTAGAGAGTCTTCTTCGGCGATTGTCCCCAGAGCTTTTCCTATTTTTCCCATTTCAGTATGGATTCCGGTTCCGTTTACCTGGGCTACCCCATGACCCTGAATTACCAGTGTTCCTGAATATACAAATGGAAGATCGTCTCCTCCTGGCTGTTCAGGTTTTAAGGACTGAGCTAAGCCAGTAGGTTCGCATTTTCTAACAGCCAGTGATTCACCTGTGAGTAAGGATTCGTCTACCAGAAGATTTGTACAGGAGAGCACAAACCCATCTGCTGGGACACGGTCCCCTTCTCTTAAAATTATAATATCTCCTTTAACGACTTCTCGTCCTGGAATTCTTTTCTGTTCCCCGCTTCTTATCACAAGAGCTCTTGGGCTTGAGAGGTTTTTTAAAGCATCTAAGGCTCTTTCAGTCTTCATTTCCTGGATAAATGTTATACCCACGACCACAAAAACGAAAACTAGCAGTATTAGAGCATCTCTAACTTCCCCAAGGAACAGATAAATCATACCTGCAACTAAAAGGAGAAGCAACATGGGTTCTTTAAGAACATTCAGAAAGATGGAAAAAGGACTCTGTTTCTTTTGGGACGGCAACTCGTTATAGCCTTCGTTCTTAAGTATTCCAGCAGCCTCTTCTTCTGAAAGTCCAGTTATATTTTCTGGATCGAATGTTGTTTCCATATTTTTTCATACCTGATATAATCTTCCTTCTATTTGTGGTTCCTTAAGTTTCGAAATGTTTATCATAAAATGCCGACTTTTTTTAAATATTTTTAAAATTCCAAAAGTAAAGATATCTCAATTTTATTATATAAGGCTATTTAG
>DATMYS010000188.1:0-2397 GCA_035560835.1 Methanosarcina sp. | reverse complement strand
ATCTAGGGTAGTTAATAGTTTCAAGCTTTACGGACATTTTTATCCATGAGGTCAATAAAATTTTTGGACTAACATTTTTCATTTTTAAGAATTTTCGACACGTTATTTCTTTAGTTAAGTCATGATAATGTATAATTACGTTAATAGCGTCATCTTAAGTAGAGTGAATAATGGGGAAGCGGGTAGAAAGGGGGGAGTGGATACTTTACAGAAAGATTTCAGAGAATGGAGACGAGCTTTCAATACTAGGTTTCGGGTGCATGCGTCTTCCTGTCAAAGATGGGAAGATTGACAGGGTGAAGGCAAAGCACCAGATATATTATGCAATCGACCACGGAGTTAATTACATCGATACAGCCTGGATATATCATCTGGGAGAGAACGAGCCATTTCTTGGGTCGATTCTTGCAGGCGGATATCGGGAAAAAATCAAACTTGCTACAAAACTTCCCTCATGGATAGTAAAAAGCAGAGAGGATATGGACCGAATCCTGAATACCCAGCTTGAAAGACTAAGGACAGATCATATAGATTATTATCTTGTGCATTCACTTATTGGAACTTTATGGGATAGGCTGATAAGCCTCGGGGTGACCGATTTTCTTGACAGGTCAAAGGCTGATGGACGCATTACCAATGTGGGTTTTTCTTTCCATGGATCAATTGAGGATTTTAAGCGAATTGTTGATGCGTATCCCTGGACTTTCTGCCAGATCCAGTATAATTTCTTGGACCGGAAAAATCAGGCCGGTATTGAAGGACTCAAGTATGCCGCTTCAAAAGGGCTGGGTATTGTTGTAATGGAACCCCTGCGAGGAGGTAAACTTACGAAGCAGGTACCTCCTGAAGTACAGGAGATCTGGAATGAAGCCCCTGTGAAACGTACGCCAGCAGAATGGGCCCTTCGCTGGGTATGGAACTATCCCGAGGTTACGGTTGTGCTTTCAGGTATGAACGAGGAGCCCCATATCGAAGAGAACCTGAGAATTGCCAATGACGCCTATCCGAACTCCTTGACCGAAGCCGAACTACAACTTGTGGATAGAGTCGAACAGAAGTACCGTAAACTTATGAATATCGGCTGTACTGGCTGCAGATACTGTCTACCCTGCCCTTCAGGCGTGGACATTCCTGGCTGTTTTGAGATCTACGACAATGTTTACCTGTCTGGCGATGAAGACGAAGGCAAGCTCATGTACGCAGCAAAACCAGGCGGAATAATCAGAGACGGCGTCCTTAGCTACGCTTCTCAGTGCGTTCAGTGCGGAAAATGCCTTGAAAAATGTCCTCAACATCTGGATATACCTGCTTTACTTAAGATTATTACAGAAAAATTTGAAGGCCCTGATCTGGAAATCTCGAAAGACGCTGCCAGGGAAAAGTTCAGGAAAGATCAAGAGATTAAAAGCCATTTAAATCTCGAATTCCCGGAAATTAATTCTAAACCGTTATGATTACATCAAAACTTCTAGGAAATCTTCTATTCCAATCTTTTCGAAGCTTAGATAGGCTCTAAGCCGAAAAAACCAGCAATCTCAGAATTTAATTGATGATGTTAATGAAATAAATCGAGGGAACATGCAAAATATACTTGTAATAGGACACAATAACCGGAACATTGTCTGTTCCGCTCGAAGAGCTGGCTATAATGTCTGTTCTATCGATGCCTTCCGTGACCTTGACCTGCAGGAATGCGCATATGCTTCAGCTCTTCTGGAGCGCAGGGCTGAACCAAAACTGATTGAACTGGTACTTGATTTTAAGCTCCTGGGCTCAAATGGGGTGGACTTTCTGGTTACGAAAACTGGGCTCTATAGTGCTTGAGATAAATCCCAGGTTCCAGGGGAGCTTTAATACGGTCGAGAAAGCAATGAATATTAACCTTTTTGAAGCCCATGCTGGCTGCTTCAGAGGGGAACTCCCTTCCAAACCCAAAGCAAATTGCTTTGCTGTAAGAGGAATCATCTATTCGGATCGAGAACTTTTTATAGACAGACAGCTCTTGGATGTCATTCTCAGGGAAAAAGGCGCAGATATCCCTCCCCAGGGAACGAATGTATGGCCTGATTGGTTTCTTACTTCCCTGTTTTCGTGCACTTCTACCAGAGAAGATTCAGTCCTGTCCCTTGAAAAGGGGGCAAAGAGGATACACACTTTTATTAAGTGCAAAACAAAGATATGAATAGTGCCTAATCACTGTTGATTATTGTTCTTATTGTTTCCGGGCTTATCTCAATTGTAATTGGACCTCACATTCAAGGCAGCTACACAGTAAGCTTTTTCATGGTGAGAATGTCCCCTACTATTCGCTGTTTAATGTCCATAAAGTACAATAGAACTTAATGTTCGATGCACGCTCCAAATGCACGCTCCGGGCACCTAATTTTTATTTAATAC